>JANLWR010000094.1:0-6655 GCA_031364625.1 Deinococcales bacterium
AACCCAGCACCGCCGGACCAATCACGATGCCAGCCGCGACCTGAAGCACACTGGCGGGAATCCGCAAACGCGGAACGAGTCCAAGCAGCAACGGCAACAAAAACGCCACGGCAGCCACGGCGAGCAAACCACCAAATTCAAGGTTCTGCATTGCTTTCCCCTCCCTCGAGCGACGACAACCAGCACGAAGCTCGAGGTTTCGTTCAGGTCAAATTGAGTTGTTGGCGGTTACTGGCGACGAACCCAAATCTGCCATTCATCGTCGCTAACAGATTCTGCAAACCACTCAAGACCAGGCATTTTTGCCCAAATGTCATAAAACGGTTGAGATTCCCACCTGTGCCGAATCAACAACACTTCACCAGGTTTTAACTTCTTGACCTCGAGCATCACAGGTGGCATCGGGTCTCCTGTCAGCATTTCATCCATCGGCAAGAGGTTCACGGTTCGCGTTGCATTTGCTACCCATGCGGGGCGCTCACTCGAGGATGGTGTGCTCACAACCTCAGTCGTGCTGAGTTCAACCGTTGCGCCACTCAAGACTGCAATCTGCTTGAGCAGTGTGTTAATTGGAGTGCCTGTCATAGTGGCAATTCGCCCCAGCGAAATCCGTGGACTCATCAGTTTGCGCATCACGGGAAGGCGCAGCCGCTCGAAATCGTGTGGGTCGAGCGAGATGATGTACTCGAGCACGTCTGGGTGCAACTCGAGCGCCTTGGCGAGTTTTGTGGTGGCTGAGATTGGGGATGGTGTGGTCATGATTCCCTTGGCAAAATCTGGATTCTTGAACTCGAGATGTGCCTTAACTTACAGCTTGGGAAAAACGCGACCGAGCCGATTTTCAAGCCTGAAGGTGCGCCTCGAGAAACCATAAATGCTTGTCGATTGCCCTCGAGATTTCGGTGAACAAATCAGCCGTGTCCACATCGTCAAATTTGTTCGCCTCGCCAATACCAGCTCGAGCCAGATTCGCGTAAAAGCCGTAACTTTTGGATAACGCCTCGAGGTGTGAGTGACCATCCACCGCCTCGAGTGGATAATGTGGCAAGCTTGCGCTTTCAACCGCACTTTTGATCGTGCCAAGCGCGACGCCTCCAAGTTGCACGGCACGTTCGGCGGTGTCATCCAGATGCTCGAGAATGTCTGAGGCAAGGTCGTCGAAGAGTTCGTGAAGTTGAATAAAATCGCTACCCTTGACATTCCAATGCGCGTGTTTGGTTTGGCTGTACAGCGCCAGCAAATTTGCCACGTGTTGGTTCAGCAATGAAATCAATGCTGTACGACTGGTCTCGGGAATATCAATGCCGGTTTTAAAAGTTTTCATAGGTTCCTCCTTTCACGGTCATCTGCTCGAGTCAAATCCCCAGACTCAACTCGAGCCTGCAAATTCACTTGCGCCAGTAATTGTTCGCGGCGGCGACAGTCTGAAAGTGTTGCGCCACAACTCCAGACACCATCGTTAAACTGTCGGCATTCTCGGAGTACACGGGGCGCAATTTCTCGCGGATTGCCGCGTCGGGTTGCGTGAATTTCACCGCCAACCTCGAGAGGTGCATGGCGAGTTCAAAACCGGCTTGCGGGGTGTCGGTGATTAACGTGGGAAGCCAAGATTCCATGATGGTCTCCTTTTAAAGCTCGAGCTGCAATATTTGATTCTCGGAATGTAAATTACTTGCTGAGGGCATTCACGGCGTCAAGAATAAAATTGGCAACCGTGCCTGGTTGGCTGAGTATGACCGCGTGCGAGGATGCCACCTCTTTAACGGTTGCGCCCATGCGTTTTGCGGCGGCGCGTTGCGATTCGGGGTTGATCGCATTGTCTTTGGTGGTGACCAAAAACCATGACGGCATTTTCTTCCAGGCAGGTTCAATACCGAGTGGTTCACCTAATGTGGTGGCGGCGGCTGGGCGTTGACTGGCAGCCAATACGGGCAGTTTTTCGGGCGCAACATCGGCAGCAAAAACTTCGGCATATTTAGCACTTTGAATGTAGAGTTCGACTCCAGGCTCTGCTCCATTAGGGAACTGTTTGGGTTCGACAGAAGTCACCAAGAGCGATGGAGGAAACGCTGCTGTCGAATCGCCGACGCTCATGCCCTTGTCAAGCCCAAACGAGGCGACAAACACCAGTCCTTTCACATTGTCAGCTTTTGACCCCGCATAAGTAATCACGGGTCCGCCGTAAGAATGCCCGACCAACAAGACAGGACCTGTGGTTTGTTTGGCAACACTGGTAATGTACTCGCCGTCGGAAGTCAAACCGCGCAGTGGGTTTGAGACGGCTTGGACTTTTACACCTGCCAGTTGCAAGCGTTCAGTTACACCAGCCCAACTTGAGGCATCGGCGAACGCCCCGTGAACCAGAATGACGGTTGGCGTGTTTGAATTCATGGTTGTTGCTCCTTGTTTTTGAGTGATGGCGTTCGTACCAAGGGCGGTTAATGCAAGTAAAGCGATTGGAGCAAGCACGTTAAAACGGTTCATGATGTTCCTCCTTCAGCGCAAGGCTGATCTCGAGCGAAATGACGGGCGAACGAACGCGATGGTCGGGTTGTGCGGCTCGAGTTTGACGGGCGTCTCGAACGGTGCTCGGTGATTGTTGTCCTTGCCCCGTGTCCGAACCGTGTCCAAGGCGTGTCAAAAACTTGTTGTAAGGACAAAAGTGAAGTACGGTAAAGCATGATTCTCCGAACCCTTGGCGGATTGGCGCTCGAGGATTCTGGGTTCACCCGTCCCAAGCCGCTCCTGATGCTCAGTTACCTGGCACTCGAGGGGGTGCGGGATCGTCGCCATATTGGCGAGCTGTTTTTTGGGCACGCCAAAGACCGCATGAGCAGCCTGCGAACCACCATCAAGCGCCTGCGTCAAGAAGCTCCAGGGGCGCTCGAGACAGATGGCGATCCTCTGCGCTCAAGTGTCGAATGCGACGCGCAAAGGCTCTTATCGAACCTCGAGGCTGGCAAATTGGAATCGTGTGTCGAGCATTACACGGGGTCGTTTCTGGCAGGTATTCACCTGCCCGATTGGAGCAATGAACTCGAGGAATGGGTCTATACCACCCGCGAATTTATTGCCTCGAGGGTGCGGGGCGCAATGCTGACCCTGGCAGAACGTGAGGCAAGCCGCAGCGAATTTACGATTGCCGCCACACTCGCCGAACGCGCCTGCTGGCTCGAGGGAGCGCCCGACCCAGAACCCGAAGAGTTTATTCGATTTGGTACGCTGTTCGCCGCCGCGCAAAGTCCGTTTTTGGGTCGCTTGCGCGATCAGGCAAAAGGCTTTGAAATCGATCTGAACTTGTCGCCCGAGGATGCCCGAGAGCGTTTGCTCAAGGCGCGTCACGAAATCGCTACCCTTCGTCCGAGCCTGCCCACACGCGGCACATCGTTCGTTGGACGGGTCGTCGAACGCCCGCAGGTCGAACAAGCCCTGGCTCGAAGCGACGTGCGTTTGCTGACCTTGGTTGGTCCGGGTGGCATTGGCAAAACCCGCCTGGCGCTCGAGGTGGCTCGAACGGCGGCGACGAACAATGAGGTGGTTTTTATTTCGCTCGAGGCGATGACCTCGCTCAAAAACTTGCCCAACGTCGTGGCAACCACGCTCGGTTTGAGGCTCAACGATAACCCAGACCCATTTCAAGCGCTCGTCAAGCTGCTCGAGGAACAAAACTTGCTTTTGATTTTGGACAGTGTTGAGCACTTGCTTGCAGGTGCGCAGTATCTTCCAGCCTTGCTGCGCCAATGTCCAAACCTCAAATTATTGGTGACCTCACGTGAACGGCTCAGTTTGGAAGAGGAATGGGTTTTTCATCTCGGTGGTCTGGCAATTCCAGCCTCAAACGCGACGCTCGAGCAAGCCTTGGCATTTGAAGCGGTGCAGTTGTTCGTGCTACGAGCCAAACGCGCTCAACTCAATTTTAATCTGACACCAGACAAGCTCGAGTTTGTGCTCAAAATCTGTGAATTGGTGGGCGGTTCGCCACTGGGTTTGGAACTGGCGGCGGCATGGGTTCGGCTGATGCCCGTCGCAGAAATTGCGGGCGAGATCAGTCACAACCTCGATTTTTTACAAGCCGCCAACACCGATGCCCCCGCCAAACACCACAGCCTTCGCGCCGTGTTCGAGCAAACCTGGAAACGACTGAACACGACCGAACAACGGGTTCTCGCCAGACTCACGGTGTTCCGTGGTGGTTTCATCCGCGAGGCAGCCAACGAAGTTTCTGGTACGAACCTGAGTATACTCTCGAGCCTGGTGGACAAATCCCTGATTCGCGCCTCCAACACTGGTCGTTACGACATTCACGTGTTGCTGCATCAATTCGCGCTCGAGATGTTGAGCAAAAATCCTGAAGATGTTGAGCGAACTCGAGCCGCGCATGGCGTGTTTTTTCTGGCGTTCAGCGAACGGGCGAGAGAGGCAATTCGCCAACATAAAGACGAAAAGCACTGGACCGACCGATTCGATCAGGAACTCGAGAATATTCGCGCCGCATTAACCGAATGGCTCGAACGAAACGAGACAGAAATGGTTTTGAAATGCACGACCGTGTTGCGAAATTTTTGGACCAGAACCGGACGATCACGTGAAGCTCGAGCTTGGTTTTCAAAGGCATTCAATCAAAATGGACGCACAAGTGCCTTGGTTCTGGAAAATGCTTTGGCTGTAAATGGCGAGATGGCAAAAAACATGGGTGATTATGCACAAGCACAATGGTTACTCGAGGAATCGCTAGCGCTAAGCAAAATTCGTGACGGTGCTAACCCGCTCACGTTAATGTTTTTAGGTTTGATTGCACAAGATACACGTGATTTTGAAGTTGCTCAGACACGATTCGAGCAGGCATTGGTTGGATTTCGTAAACAGGGTAGTCTCCAAGGCATTGCCGCAAGTCTCAACAACCTCGGCAGCATTCTGATGTTTAAAGGTGATCTCGAGCAAGCACTGGTCACATACCAAGAAGCCCTACGTTACAAGATTGAAGCTGGTGGCGATATTGATTCTGTCTTGATTAACCTTGGTGATCTCCATTGTCGCCTTGGAAACTTTGAGTCAGCACAAGCGTATCTCTTGCGTGGATTGAAAGGATATGCCAAACGAGGATTCCATGTCCACATCCCAGAGGCACTCGAGAATCTGGGTGAACTTGGGGCGGCACAAGACCGCCCATATAATGCCAGCGTACTTTTCGGTGCATCTTCAATACATCGTGAAGCGATGAATACTCCAACACCCCCTCATGAACAAGAACAACTCGAGCAAGCCATGACCACCGCACGTTCGGCGCTCGGCGAAGAAGCCTTTGATGCCGCGTGGTCTGAAGGTCGAGCAATGACGCTCGAGCAAGCGGTTGCTTACGCAAGCAGAACCTTTGAAAATTAGGATTCCAGACAATTTACAATCCTAAGCAAACTCGAGAAAATTTGGCGGCGCGAACAAACCGCGTTTCAGCAACGCAGGTGGCGCATTGGTTTCGCAAAGTTCCCGAAGTCGTGGCATCCGCAGCGCTGCCGCAACCATATAAAACGGTGTCGGACTCGAGAAATTCTTGACCCAATCTGGCGCTTTTTGACCTCGGCGGGTGGCGAACATCTCGAGCAATCCTGCGGCAATGGCAAGCTGTAACGGATCAGAGAAATTGGGTTGCGCGATTTGCTCGAGCGTTGAATTCTGCGCCAGAAACTCGAGTGTCAACTCCCGAACCTCGAGACTCTGACGGTTTGCGGCAGCCAGTACCAATTGCTCAAATAAGGTCATCAGATAAAACCTCGCTCGAGAGAAAAATTGCCATCGTTGCCGCGTACAACCTGGCACTTTGCACCAATTCCTCGAGCCGCACAAATTCGTTGACCTGATGCGGAATTTCTCGGTCGCCTGGTCCAACGGTCACGATGGGTACGCCAGATTTGTGCAAAAACGTGCCGTCGGTTGTACCTGGAACGCCACCGTATTTTGGTGCTCGAGCGAGGCTGAATGGATGCGCGGCTTCCAGAGCCTTGACAATACTCGAGTTTGGGTCGGTGGCAGTCCAGGGGCGATCATCAATGATTTCATAACTGCTGCGAAAATCTGTTTCTTCAGTTGCCAGTTTCTCGAGGATTGCCCGAATTCTGTCATGCAACTGGTCGTGATTGACCCCAGGCACGGTGCGAATGTCGAGCGCCAGCAGCGCCTCGCCTGGCATGACATTCAGTTGCGGCAAGCTCCCAGCCTCGAGCACGGTGGGTGTGATGCTTGGAAAGCCCAGCATGTCATGAAATCCAGTCTCGAGTTTCAGGGTTTTCTCGAGTTCGCGTATCTCGAGCACGGTGCGGGCGAGCCACGGAATTGGGTTGATGCCCGCGTAAGGCATTGCACCGTGGGCTTGCTTGCCATGAAAGCGAATAGCCACCCGAATGCCGCCGCGTTGCCAGAGGCAAAGTTCATTCTCTTCAGGTTCGCAGATGATCGCGCCGTCGGCGGGAAGTCCGTCATCTCGAGTTGCCCAACCGTCTGCAACCATGCGTTTGATGCCGGTCATCATGCCTTCTTCGTCACATGGAATCAACAAACGTACTTTGCCTCTGGCAACGCGGCGGCATTCGGGTGGCTATTCGCTTTCATGGCAAGCAAGCCCACGGTGCAATGCCTTACGCGGGCATCAACCCAATTCCGT
>JANLWR010000324.1:0-5499 GCA_031364625.1 Deinococcales bacterium
TGCACAACAAACTGCCCATCAACAGGTTTAAAAAAACGAAGATCCGTAACAGCCACCCGCAAACCAGAACGTGCTTGGGTATCATCAAATGTCATCCGCAATTTGGCAACACCATCCCACTTTTCGACAACCAGACGCACATTCTTTGCTCGCAATTCTCCGAGCGACGCAATACCGCGTCCATTTGGAATTGCCAAAGTACGCCCACTCGGATGCAATTCATCACCGAAAATCGCATTTAGAGAAGATTCGGCTACAACCTCTAAGGATTGCCAAAAATCAAACTGTCCTAAATCAGTTACTCGAGTCACATTGCTTGGTTTGAAATAGCAATCCTCAACTTCAGGCGGATTGGGACGTTGTAAATTCCAACCCACATCAATGAGTCGTCCAAGCTGAAACAAACTTCCAACTTGAGAAAACTCGAGCGTATCTTTGCGACCAGTGATTGGACGAACGTGAATTCCAGTGTTTTCTTCGATACCAGCGATGCAAATTCTGGGATACGTCATTCGGGTTAAATGTGAAATCAAAATTCTGAGGGGTTGATTCATAAATGCACGATCTCCAAACCATTCCAAGCGACATTCAGGTACTCGAGTACCAAACGCCGATGGCATTGTAACGGTGTGGCTTCAGAGCATAACAAAACTGTTTTCTCGAGAAAGTCTTTTGCGCAAAACAATTTTTCAATTTGTCTTTCTTGCATCAAGTCAAGAAACTGCGATTCGTACTCGAACCAAGACATTTCTCGATTTCGATATGCTTTTAATAATTTATCGGTAGGCGCAAGCAATGGCTCATGTTGGTAACGAGCGCCAACCAACTCACTTAAAAAGAACTCGAGATCAGTTCGTTTGGCAAAACCCGCCAATTGCGAAGTGTTATTGATCCGAACATCAAGCAATTTTTGAATACCCTGCTGCTTCAACCGTCCAAAAAAGTGTGCTGCACTCGAGCCTGTGAAACCAATCGAATAGGCTTGGGGGATCGCCATTGTGCCACCTCCTGCCCGAACCAATTGGCTTGTTTTGCAGCTTCTCGAGCTTGCAATTCAAGCTCTGTTTGCAACCGACCATCACCGCGAATGTGCACGATTTCTTCGGTATATGCCGTATCGGACAAGCACAACGCTTTTACCACCAATAAACGCCGATGGCATTCATTCGGGTTTTCTTCACTGCACATGGTCGCAACCCGAAACCGAGACATTCCCGTTTTTAGACGCTCGAGACCTGCCAAAAATGATGGCATTTTAGACATCCCCAAATAATCTGCATGACCTTCGATATCGTACAAATCGGATTCTTTTGGTCGTCCACCCAATTCCTCGAGCCAAACGTATTTGATGCCGTGCTTACGAAGAAAAGCTTGCATCCCTTGCATGTTGAACTGTGGCGTGAACCTCGAGGCTGGCACAGATCGAACATCTGCAAGCACTTCAATTTGGTGTTGTTGAAGCAATCCCAAGAAGCGTTCGATGGTTTGATTGGAATGTCCAACCGTGAAAAGCATGACGTCATTTTAGCAAAGACCGAAAAAATACGCGAATTCAAACGTCCTTGACATCAAACAACTCGAGCAGGTTCTCTGTTACAAGATCATCCAAAACCCATTCTCGAGCACCGTTTTCGCCGTCCCTGACCAAAATCCCTGGAATGCCAAATTGCGCCGCACCTTCGATGTCATGAACTGGGTTATCGCCAATCATGATGATCTGGTTTTCAGCGCCAATCCGCTCGAGGGCGTAATCAAAAAAGCGTGGATTTGGTTTTTCAAAGCCAACAATCCCAGACGTGAATACATGCTCGAAGAAGTGTCGAATCTCGAGTTTCTCAATCACGCTTTCGAGTTCGGGGTAATGGTTTGAAAGAATGACATGCTTCCAGCCAAAATCAGTCAACTTCTCGAGCATCGGAATTACGCCCTCATAGAGCGTCCAACGTTTTGGATCGAGGCATTCTTGGCGCGTGGCTTGGATTAGATTTTCAAATTCGGATTCTGGAATCTCGAGCGTTTCAAACACCCGAATAAAAACTGGTTTCATCAACTCGAGCCACCAGGCATCGGCTGTTTTAATATGGTCGTGGGCGATTTCTGGGGTGTGCCACGGGAAACCTTTGGCAACGAGGGGTTTGATGATTTCACCAGAAAGATTTTTTTCAGGATGGGCTTGATTTATGGCTTGAGCGAGCGAATTCGACCAAACCCAACCATGATTCGAGAGCGTACGACCAAAATCCCAGAGCAAATATTTTTCAGCCATAAACCCTTTCCAGTAACTCGAGCAAATCGTCTTTGGCGGCATCACCACGTAAAATTCTGGTTTTCAACTCGAGCGGCGTCAGCCAGAAAAACCCGTTAAAATCGTCGGCGTTGAACTTCGGGGTTTCCTCGAGTTCAATCTCAAAAACTTTCATGAAGGCGCTTAAACCCGTGGTGACAGGCGAAAAATACGCAACTTCGCGCCACGTCACACCATCAACATCAAGATTCAATTCCTCGAGTGTCTCGCGCTTGAAAGCCTCCAAATAATTTTCGCCCGCTTGCACCAAACCGCCAACGCTCATGTCCAAACCGTTTGGAAACATGCGTTTGACTGAGCTTCGGCGTGGGATAAACAACTGCCCTTTTTTGTTCTTCACAAACGCGTTAATGACCCGAACATAACCACCTCGAGAAACCTTATCCCAAGAATCGTCACGCGGAATTTGCCCAATCACTTCGTCGAAATCGTTTACAAGGTCAAGTATTTCTGGAAACTCGAGGGGCATGTAAAGATTCTATCTGAGGAATTTTACGACTTGTTCGGTATAAAGATTTAATTCTTGTTCACTGGTCGCCGCATCAAAATCGCTTTCAACAATGCCCAAGCTGCTCATGACTGGAAACGAAACGTCTTTGGATTCTTCAATGCTTTTCAACAAAACACTAACCAGTTCGCTCTGTCCTGCAAGCGGTAATTGTAAAACAGCAGTTTTAATTTCTTGCAAACTCATACAGTTATTGTGACACAAAAGGATGTATTTGACCACATTAAGAACTTTCAATTGGATCAACGAAAAATCGTAATGCGTTATTCAAAAGCTTAGGGGCAAGTCATGCCAACTTTTCAAAAATGTCGTATTCTCGAGCCATGACAAAAATGCGTTTCGGTATTCTGGGCGCGGCACGCATTGCCGCTCGAGCACTCGTTCCTGGCATTCAAAACTCGAGCAACGCTGAACTGGTCGCGGTGGCGGCACGTGATGGCGCTCGAGCAGAAGCATTTGCCACCGAGCACAACATTCCTGTGGCGCTCGAGGGTTATCAAGCGCTTCTCGAGCGGGACGATATTGATGCGATTTACAACCCATTGCCGAATGACGGGCATTCACCGTGGAGCATTAAGGCGATGGAAGCTGGCAAGCATGTGCTGTGCGAAAAACCCGTGGGCATGAACGCGCTCGAGGCTGCGAACATGCTCGAGGTGTCCAAACGCACGGGCAAAACCCTGATGGAAGCCTTCATGTGGCGTTTTCACCCGCAGGTCGCTCGAGCCAAAGAAATTGTGGACAGCGGCGTGCTGGGTGATATCAAACTGATTCGCACCAGCTTTTCGTTTTTTCTGAACGACGCTGGCGATATTCGTTGGGTCAAAAGCATGGGCGGCGGCGGACTGCTGGATTTGGGTTGTTACAACGTCAACGCCACGCGTTTGTTCGCGGGTCGAGAACCAACCAGTGTTTACGGCGTTGCCGATTACTCTGGAACAGACGTGGACTTGCACTTTGCGGGCATCCTCGAGTTTGGTGACAACCTTCGCGGCGTGATGGAGTGCTCGTTCGGACAAGAACACCGTCAACGACTCGAGATTGTTGGAACAAAAGGTACGCTCGAGATTGCGCAATTTGTGCTGCCCGAAGGTGGTATTGGTGAAATTAAGGTGAACGGCGTGGTTGAAAAAACGGTTGCCGCCGACAAGTACCAATTGATGGTTGAACAATTCGTTCGTGCCGCTCGAGGTGAAGAAGCGCTTGCTTACCCAATGGAGAATTCAATTCTGCAAATGAATGTCTTGGATGCTTTGGCGCAATCTGCACGGACAGGTTTAAAAGTTACGCTGTAAGCATGTTCAAATTTTCTCACTCGAGAATTTCCCAATGCAGAACGGGGTTTCTCGAGCGACACTGCTTAAAATTGCTTTTGTAGGATGCGCCGTGCGCACCGGTAGTCAACACACTCTGTGCGCACGGTGACCCAAGCCCGCCAGCGATTCCGCCCGTGAGGTGCATCTGGGAATCAAGAAGGTGCTGTAGTCAGGGTCAAGAAGCGCACCCTACCGCTTTAATTTTTTTGGGGTTTGGAACGAAATATTTCGTCTCTCGAGCTAGAAATTAAACTCCCTTCTCTCGATGTTGAGAGAAGGGTCGGGGATGAGAGCAGAATAATGGTCGCTCGAGAGGTTTAAGTTGAAGCTTTTTCACGGAACGCAAACGGGTTGAAATTGGTGTCACGGTCGTAAACATCGACATTTTCGGCGCGTTTCAAAAATCCAACCACAACGTAAGTCACTGGAGTCAGCAGAATCTCGAGCGCAACTTTGTAAATATAATTGAACGCGATGATGCCCCACAGTACATCTTGTGGGATGGCATTTGCTCCGATTCCGAAGGCGAGCCATGAGAAAGTCAGGGTGTCTGCGCCTTCACCGATCAGGGTGCTGCCGATAGTGCGTACCCAAAGAAATTTTCCGTTGGTCATGACTTTCAGTTTTGCCAGCACAAAAGCATTTAAAAACTCGCCCACAAAGAACGCGGCAAGGCTCGCAAACACAATTTGGGGGAAGAACCCAAGGACTGTCTCGAACGCGCCCTTGGTCGGGCTGTCAGGCGCTGTGGGCAGCAGTCCAATCAATGCGAAGATAAGGCTCGAGGCGAGATTTGCACCCATCGCAAACCAGATCACGCGTTTAGCCCTGGCGTAACCGTACACTTCGGTCAGAACATCGCCAAAAATGTAGGTCAGCGGAAACAGAAACGTGCCGCCGTCAAAAACGGGTTTCCAAGTGCCGAGGGTGGCGGTGGCGAGTTTGGTGCTGGCAATGTTGGAAACGACCAGAATCACGGCGAACGCGGCGAGGATCAGGTCGAAGTAACGAAACGTTTTTGGGGCGGTAATTTCTTTCACGGCGCAATTGTACGCTCGAAGCCAGAAAAACCCAAGCTCGAGATTTCTGGCGTAAACTGAACCCAACATGACAAACGAATCTTTGAACGTGCGAACGGCGTATCGGACTTGTAATTTGTGCGAGGCGATGTGTGGACTCGAGATCAAACTCGAGGGAGAAAAAATTGTTTCGATTCGGGGAGATGAGCTTGATGCGTTCTCGAAGGGGCACATCTGCCCGAAAGCCACGGCGCTCGAGGATGTGTACAACGACCCAAGCCGTTTAAAGTTCCCTGTGCGCCGTATTGAGGGTGGTTGGCAGCAAATTTCTTGGGATGAAGCGTTTGATAC
>JANLWR010000333.1:0-10289 GCA_031364625.1 Deinococcales bacterium
AAAGCCAGTTTTGTGAAGGTGCTGGGGTCGTACCCGATGGCGCTCGAACCTGTGGGTTAAAACAGAAAATGACAGGCGTGCTTTTCTCGAGCAATCGCGGTATTTGGCACACAACACGATCAACCCCAGGTTTTAAAACTCGAGGTTGATGCGTTAATTCACGACTGCCAGGGTTATTACCAAAATATCATTTAATGCCCGTGACCATATGAAGCACCGTGTAAATACTCCAACTGATTGCCATGCAGGCTGGAATCGTAACCACCCAAGCGCTGACCATGCGCCCCGCAATGCCCCATTTCACGGCGCTCAGGCGTTTGGTCGCCCCAATGCCCAGAATGCTGCTCGAGATGGTGTGCGTGGTGCTGATTGGCACACCAAGCATGGTTGCGGCTTGAATCACGGTGGCGGCACCAACCTCGGCAGCGAAACCATCAATCGGGCGAAGCTCGACAATTTTTAAACCCATCGTTTTGATGATGCGCCAACCGCCCGTTGCCGTCCCGATTGCCATTGCCAGCGCCGAACCGACCTTGACCCAGAGCGGCACTTGAATATCGTTGCCAGTCCAACCAAAATACGATGCCAGCGCCAAAGTAATAATCCCCATGGTTTTTTGTGCGTCGTTGCCACCGTGCGAAAACGCCATAAATGCCGCCGAAACAATCTGCAAGCGACCAAAGATTCTCGAGACACGCAAGGGTTTCCAACGTGCCACAAGCCACAACAAGCCAACCCCGAGCAGCATGGTGAAGACAAAACCAAAAAGTGGCGAAAGCAACAAACCCTGCAAGGTTTGCAAAACCTTGCCGTCCCATTTGATCGCACCCATGCCAGCCGCCGCCACACCTGCGCCAACGATGCTAAAGACCAGTGCATGGCTCGAGCTTGAAGGAATACCGTAGTACCAGGTGATCAAATTCCAGATGATTGCCGACACGAGCGCCGACAAAACCAGCAATTGCGTGGTCAGTTCTGGCGCGACAATACCTTTACCGACGGCTTTTGCCACTTCAGTCCCAACCATTGCCCCCGCAAAATTCAGCAGCGCCGCCATTGCGATGGCTTGCGCGGGCGACAAAACCCGCGTTGCCACGCTGGTCGCAATGGCGTTGGCGGTGTCATGAAAACCATTGATGTAATCAAAAACGAACGCCAACAGCACCACCAAAATCAGTAAAATCAGTTCAAGACTCATCCAAAACCCCGATTATGCGTTCTTGAGCGCAATGCTCTCGAGGGCGCTGGCAACATCTTGGGCGCGGTCTGTGGCATCCTCGAGAAACTGATTGAGTTCGCCCCAACGAATTGCAGAGACCAAGGTCTTGATGTCACTGGCATTGTCGTACAAACTCGAGGCGGCTTGATCCATGATGTCATCCGCTTGAGACTCGAGTTGCTTGATTTCTTTGGCGCGAAGCAACAATTCGGCGCTGTCATGGTTTTTTTCGACCAACGGCACGGCAACAGTTAAAAGTTTGGCTTGCGCCGCAATGATCTTGCCCATCTGAATCGCCTGTTCGGTTGGCGCAGGAATGCGGTACAACCACAAGCGTTTGGCAGCGTCTTCTATCGCATCGACAAAATCGTCCATGCGCCCCGAGAGCAACACAATGTCTTCACGGTCAAGCGGCGTGATAAACGTCTGGGTTAAGGCATTCGAGATGGTGTGCCCAACCTCATCGGCTTTTTGCTCGAGCGCACTGATGGCACGCACCTTGCGTTCGACATCCGTGTAATTCTCGAGCAAATCCTGAAACGCCAGTGCCGTCTCGAGCGCCACGGCGGCTTGAGCGCGAAAATGATCAAAAAAGCGTTCATTCTTGGGTAGAAATCTGGTCAGCATGACCACAGTCTGACATTTTCTTGACACTGACATGTCAAGCCCAAAACTCGAGCCTGAATTTTAAAACCCGCTCCCAGCCTCGAGCACATGCCGCACGCGTTCGGGCAAACCCGAGTAATCTCTGGCGGTAATGCCAGCCACAGGTTTAGCCAGCTTTAATGCCAAAAACGCCTTCGCCGTCGCCTCCAGGTAAAATAACATCTCGGGCGGCGCTTCAGGCTCGAGCAACTTCTTTGGACGCCCGCGCCCACGGGATTTCACGACCTGCAACAACAACATTTCGAGCTGCCCCAAAAAATACTCGAGCGCCAAAAACACGGCACAATCCACCGCATCGCCCGTCGCACCCACAAACAATTTCTCGAGCGACCCGTTTTGATCAGACCCGAGTGCCAAATCGGGATTGCGAATCAAACTTTTGCAGGCGGCTTGCACCAACGGGTTCGCCATCGTGTTCTTACAATGCGAACACGGCATGACCGCGCCACTCGGTTCGGGTTCGGTCAAACTGCTGCACACAGGACACGGTAAAAAACCACGCCGCAAACGTTCCGCCCGCGCCCGCTCGAGCGCCTCGGCAGTTTTTCGCACCAACGGCTGCATCTCCAACGGGGCAACCTCGAGCAGCGCACCCACCCGTGCTTTCTCGAGCTTAGAGAGCGCAGGCAGTCGCGTTTTTTTTGCCCCCACCACCTTATGCTCAAACACACCCATCTGAAAACGCAAATCCTTCGGCGCTTCATCACCCAATTTTTCACGCAACATCTCGAGGTACAACCCGCGCTGCATGGTAAAAAAATTTGCTGCCGTCGAATCCTGGGTCTCTATTATCATCACCCCATCACGCACCGCCACCGCACGGGTTGTACGTGCCATCTGCACACCCACAACCTCCGACCACGCCACCAAAGGACGCGCCCTGGTCATGCCGCGCTTGAGGTTGGTTTTGTTCATGACCCGCGTTAACACGTCGGTGATTGGACGAACCGCGCCTTTGCGTTTTTTGCGGAAGGCTTCAGGCATGAATATATTCCTGCGGTGAAGTATTTCGCACAAGGACAGAACCGATTTCCCGCACAAGGGCGCAGCAAGCAGCGCCCCTACAGGAAAATACCATCATGATTGCACCTCGAGCTAGGGTGAATACAACAAGCGACCATGCCCAAGACAACCCATCAATTGCTATCTGGTGAGTTAGAAAGTGTATTGCGTTTTGTAGGGGCGCTGTTTGCTGCGCCCTGCATTTGACCTTACCCCAAGACACCATCACGACTGCACCTCGAGTTTGCCGTTCTCAATTTTGAACAATTTGCTGGCATGATCTGGGGCTTCCGTTCCAGTCACAATCGCTTGAGGCACACTCGAAGCCAGCTCGAGCAAGAATCTACGGCGGTGCGCGTCGAGTTCGGCGCTGAAATCGTCAATTAAAAGCACGGGCGCTTCACCAAATTTCTCCTTCAGCAAATCAAATTCGGCTTTGCGCAGGGCAAGCGCAATCGTTCGGGCTTCACCCCGAGACGCATAATCGAGCGCCGAGACGTTGCCCAATTTAATCTCGAGGTCGTCACGGTGCGGACCAATCGCGCTCGAACCTCGAGCCAATTCTTCACGGCGTTTTTCATTTAAATGCACGTGAAAATCCTCGAGCCGCGCGGTTTCAATAAGGTTCAACTCGAGTTTTTTGCTGTTGCCCGCCAGGTTGGTGTGTGCCAGTTCGGTCAGGGTTTTGAGTTTATTGACCGCCCGTCGCCGCAAGCGCATGATTTCTGCGCCCAACTCGGCAAAACGTGCATCCCAAACCTCCAAACCCACGCCACCAACTTTTAACGCCGCGTTGCGTTGCGCCAGCGTGCGTTCATACAATGCCAGCGCTTGCGCGTAACGCGGGGACATTCTCGAGACGAGCGCATCCAAAAATGCCCGACGTACCGATGGCGAACCGTGCACCAAATCCGCATCCTCGGGACGAATAAGCACCGCCGAAGCGTGCCGCGCCAGATCAGCCGTTTTGACCCGCACGCCGTCAACTTTCGCCAACTTCTTACCCTTCCCTAGCCCCACCTCGAGTTTGGTGATGCCATCCTCACGCTCGAGTTCCGCACCGACAAACGCCTCGCGTTCACCGAGCCGAATCACCGTTTCGACCCTGCTTACCTCGAGCATCCCCGTGAGGCAAACAAATATCGCCTCGAGTAAATTTGTTTTCCCCTGCGCGTTCCCACCCACCACCGCGATCAAACCAAGCGGAAACTCGAGTTTGCCAGCCTCGAGGTGACGGTAATTCAGGGTTTGCAAACTGCGCAAGATCATTAACACTATTCTAGCTCGGGAGCATCAGCTTTGATGCAAAAGAAAAAGAGCGGCAGTAAGCCGCCCTTCATTTGTGATTTGAAACTTATATTTTGAAACTGATGCCAAACGCGCCAGCGTAATAAAACTGGATCGGGCTTGAAGATCCAAGTACGATGTCCAAACCAAGGCTGGTATCAACAAAAAGCGAGAGACCTTTTTGCAAAACGTACTCGAGACCAATCGTGCCTTGGGGTCCAAAGGAAAAACCGCTCTGAACAAGCACATTGCCAAAGAAAAAACCAGCATGAAGACCAGCGCCGTAAAACAAAGTCAAAGGAGCGCCATCGCCCAACTTGATTTGTCCAAGCATCAAATCTGCCTGAACCTCAACACCTGCAAAGAAAAACGTGCCAGCGGTGATACGGAAACCCGTACCCTGCTGACCAACATCACCCGTGCTGTACTGCACACCCAAAGGATAACCGAGACGGACACCGAACGACTGTGCGAAAGAGGGCGAGGCAAACATTAAAAACGCGATCAGACCGATAAGCAATTTCTTAAGCTTCATTTTGACCTCCCAGGTCATGAAATACACTGCAAAAGTAGAATAACACAGGTTGCAAAATACGCGTCAAATGAAACGAACAAATTCCAAAATCTCCGCTCGAGCAACAAAAAACACTCAAACTCGAGCCTCTGTTAAATTCGCTTCAATTTGGACACTGACAGGCAGACACCCTTTTAAACTGAAGGTCGTGGATGTTTTAGAGGATGTCATCTTTATTTTGCCAAGAAATGCAGCATCAATTCGAGGTATGCTGATGAAGACAGATCAACAGGAGGTTTACATGAAAAAATTGCTCATCGTTTTCCTGGCAATCATTGGCTTCTCGAGTTTCGCAGGCGCCCAAAATTTCACGGTACGTTTTGGTCCACAACTCACCCTCGCCCCAGGTGTGGGGTTTGCCATTGATGCAAACGTTCAAGGCAAAGAACTGGCAAAGTTTTCCTCGAGTCTCAGCCTTGGCTTAAACGGTACTTTTATACTGAGCTTTGGCAATGGTGTGAATTTTCTCTTAAGCGTAGGACCAACTTTGAATATTGAGTTTGATCCCAAAGGCGACGTGTTTTTTGGCTTTAACCTTGGACTTGCCGGTGGTGGTGGCACAGTCTTTATTTTTGGTTTTGTCAGCGGTGTACATTATTTTGTAACCTCGAGCATTAACTTATTTACAAACCTGGCATTGATTGTTGTCCCTGGTATTGGCGGATCGCTTGACTTTGGCGCAGATTTCCGACTCTCGAGAGACATCAATTTATACGGTAAATTTGTAGTTGGATTCAGTGGCAGTTTCGGGTTGGGCACAGGGCTAACCTTCCGCTTCTGATCTGCAAATTATTGGAATAACCCATAAAGCTGGTGAAGATTTTTCTTCGCCAGCTTTGTTTTTAAGTACCTCAAGGCTCGAGGTTCTTTTGAATCCGGGCATTGGCAGGCAAAACACCAGGCACAAACTCGAGTCCAGTCAGTTTTTCATACGCCGCAATGTACCGCGCTGCGACCTGGGCAACAAATTCGGGCGGCATGATGGGCGGCACACCGTCACCCTTATAACCACGTTCAACAAACCATTCGCGCAAGAATTCCTTATCAAAATTCTTGGGATTGCTTGGGTCTGTCGCCACACTCTCGAGCGTCCAATAACGACTCGAATCGGGCGTGTGCATTTCGTCAATAAGCACCAGTTGCCCGTCAATCAAACCAAACTCGTACTTCGTGTCCACCAAAATCAAACCCGCCGCTCGAGCCACCGCTTGACCACGTTTAAAAAGCGCCACCGCGACCCGTTCGACCTGTTCCCAAATCTCCAAACTCACCAAGCCACGATCAAAGATTTCAGTGCGGGTCAAACGCTCGTCGTGTCCACCCGCCTCGGCTTTGGTGGTTGGCGTGATGATTGGCTTAGGCAGGGCATCGTTTTTCTTCAAACCACCAGGCAATTTAATGCCGTAAGCCTCACGCATTCCAGATTCGTACAACGACCACAAACTGGTTTTTGTGACGCCCGTGATAAAACCGCGCACAATCACCTCCACAGGAAGCGGCACAGCTTCTCGAGCGACGGTCACATTTTCATCGGGGACAGAAATCACATGATTCGGCACGATGTCTTTAGTTTGGGCAAACCACCACGCCGAGAGTTGGTTGAGTGCCTGCCCTTTGAACGGAATCGTGCCGAGCACGACATCGAACGCGCTGATGCGGTCTGTGGTGATTAAAATTCTCGAGCCGTTGTGATGGTACATGTCACGGACTTTACCCGTGAATTTAGTACCAAAACCAGTTAAATCAACGTGCTCGAGGGCATTGGGGACGGCTTCTAGTAATTGATCGTGGGTGAGCATGGGTTGACCTTCCTTTAAAATCTCGAGGGATTGTTGATTCCTCTTCTCTCATCCCCGACCCTTCTCTCGTCTTGACCATAAAATGCACCTGCGGGCATGGTCGCAACATCGAGAGAAGGGAGCTTTGGTTTTGGGTTGAGGGATTTACTTTAAGCGTTTTTAAGACCGTTTTGGAACAAGACCAAACCGCTTGCGCCGCGCTCATTACGGTGAACTCGAGGGTGCTGCCAATCGAAAATATGGTTTTCGGGATGCGGCATAAGCCCAAGTACGTTGCCTGCGGCATTGCTGATGCCAGCGATGCTCGAGATGCTGCCGTTCGGGTTGGCGGGATAGGCGTTTTCGGCATAAGTCAGGGCAATCAGGTTGTTGGATTTCAGATGCTCGAGCGTGGCGTTGTCACTGACCAAAAAACGTCCTTCACCGTGCGCCACAGGACAATCAATCACATCATCCAAGCCTCGCAAGAAAACGCTGCTCGAGTTTTTGTTGACCTCGAGTGTCACCCAGCGACATTCAAAATGCCCCGATTGATTGAAAGTCAGGGTGCTGGAACGTGTCTCGAGGTCGTCACCAGGCAGGATTCCAGCTTTGACCAGCGTTTGAAAACCATTGCAAATGCCCAGCACGGGTTGACCAGATTTGACGAAGGCTTCGAGCGACTCGTGAAAACGCGCCCGCAAATCGAGCGCCCAGAGCACACCCGCGCCCAAATCATCACCATACGAGAAGCCACCAGGTACGATCAGCATGGCGTAATCCTCGAGTTTGCGTTCATTGTCCAAGAGTTGGTTGATGTGAACAATTTCAGGTTTTCCGCCCGAAAGTTGAACCGCCAGCGCCGCGTCACGATCACGGTTGCTGCCGTTGGCGTGCAAAATTAGAACAGGTTTTTCAGTGACAGCCGTGACTCGAGCTACAGGTTTTGAACCTCGAGTGTTGGGAACTGGGTTTGGTGCGAGTTCACCACGCCAAGCTGATTCCAATGAATTTACATTTGTTTTCAGCATGACTGCGCCGTAATACTCGAAAATCACATCAGGATTTTCGGTTACTGCTCCAATACAATCACATACTCCATCGCCAAACAGATCATCGATTTGATTTCGATGTTCTGGGGCGACTTCGAGAATCAACCTTCCAAGCGATTCGCTAAACACATAAGTATCCGGTTCGATTTGATCCCAACAAGTCTTTTTTTCAATGAGTACAGTTGCACCAAGTCGCCCAGCAATACACATTTCGGCAAGTGCAACCGCAAATCCACCTTCAGAAAGATCGTGACACGCCTGAACCCAACCATTTTGAATGGCGGTATGAAGTTTGCGGTAACGCTCGAGTGGATTGACCACGGGTTGCGGCACAACGCCACCCTCGAGTTTACGAATTTTCGCGTAATGACTCGCGCCCAACTCATCTCGAGTTTCACCAAGCACGTAAATCAAGTTCCCCGCTTGTTTGAAATCCATTGTCACAGTCTTTTTCACGTCAGGCACAATTCCTACCGCACTAATCAACAACGTTCCAGGAATCGCATGTTTCGCGCCAGATTCATCGGTGTACTCGTTATACAAACTGTCCTTACCCGAAATAAACGGTGTGCCATACGCAAGAGCCGCGTCGTAACAACCACGGGTCGTCTCGAGCAAACCACCCAAACGGTCTGGCAGGGTCGGGTTGCCCCAACAAAAATTATCGAGAATGGCAATGCGGTCTGGGTCAGCACCCACCGCCACCGCGTTGCGCACGGCTTCATCCACGGCAGCCCACGCCATCGCGTAAGGCTCGAGTTCGCCGTACTGCGGGCAGATGCCGTTCGAGAGGGATACACCGCGAATCACGGCTTTGTTGCTCGAGGGATTGGGCACGAGCACGGCGGCGTCGCTCGGACCATGATTGGCAGCCCCAACGAGGGGTTTAACGGCAGTGCCGCCCTTCACCTCGTGGTCGTAACGGCGAATCACGGGTTCTTTGGATTTGATGTTCGGATGCGCCAGAAGCTCGAGCAACGATTTTGTAAGGTCGTCGTCCTGTAGGGGCGCATGGCTATGCGCCCCTACTACGGTCACGCCACGTTTTGGAACATCGGCTTGCAAGGTTTTTTGTGGAATGCCATCGTGCAAAATCTCGAGCGCCAACTGCCCGACAAGCGTTTCACCGTAACGTAACTCGAGGCGTCCAGAATCGTTGAATTCGCCCAGCACAAAAGCCTCAACGTTTTGCGATTCACAGATTTGCTCGAGTCTTGCCCAGTTTTCTTTTGGTACACCCAGCACCATTCGTTCTTGTGCCTCAGACAACCAGATTTCCCAAGGTTGCAAGCCAGGGTATTTCAAGAGTGCCCGCTCGAGTTGCACAGTTGCACCCAAACCCTCGCTCATTTCGCCCACAGCGCTCGAGAAGCCCCCCGCGCCGCAATCCGTGAGTGCGGAGTAGAGGTTTTCGGCTTTGGCTTTTAGAATGACTTCTTGAACTTGTTTCTCGGTGATCGGATTGCCGATTTGCACACTCGCGCCAGCAATCTCGGCGGTGCTGGTGTCCATTTCCAAACTCGAGAAAGTCGCGCCACGCAAACCATCGCGTCCTGTGCGACCTCCAAGCGCGATAATCAAATCGCCTGGTTTGGCTTTTAACGGGTTGGCGTTGCGTTCCGAAGCCGGCAAAATACCAATGCATCCCGCGAACACAAGCGGATTGGCGGTGTAACCCTCGTGGTAAAAAATCGCACCGTTGACCGTCGGAATGCCCATTTTGTTGCCGTAATCTTCAATGCCGTGCACCACGCCATCAAACACGCGCTGTGGTGGCAGCACACCCTCGGGAACATTTTGGCGCTCGAGCGGACCAAAACAGAGAATATCCGTGTTGGCAATCGGACGCGCCCCCACCGCCAGCACGTCACGAATCACCCCACCAGCCCCCGTGTTCGCGCCGCCGAAAGGCTCGAGGGCGCTGGGGTGATTGTGGGTTTCGACTTTGAACGCCAGGTCGAATTCGTCATCAAATTCGATCATGCCCGCGTTGTCTTTGATCGCGCTGCGCACCCAGGATTTATTTATTTTCGCGTTTGCGGCAACAATATAGGTCTTCAGCAAACCGTTGACGATCAGTCCGTCAGAACCCTCTATTTTTGCCCTGAAGGTTTTGTGCACGCAGTGTTCAGACCAGGTTTGTGCGATCATCTCGAGTTCGACATCCGCCGCCTCTCGAGATTCTTTTTGGTAGTACGCCCGTACCGCCCGCATCTCGGTCAAATCCAGCGCCAAGCGTCGCTCGCGGGAAATCTCGAGCAGCCGCGCATCATCTGCGCCCCTGATTTCAATCATTTCAACAGCTGTATTCGCGTTTTTTTCGGCATGAACAAACGGCGGTGTGATGCTCGAGTTGATGGCGGATCGTTGCACCACAGGATTCGAGTACACACTGGCAGCAAGTTTTTGTAGTTTGGAAACCGAATAATCCAAACTTAAAACAATTCGTTCACCCGTCGCCGCCTGCTCGAGCGAAATCACCCGCAAGACCATCGCCGCACGCACCAAGTTCTCGGCGGCAGAATCCGTGACGCCAGGCAACATCGTGACCTCAATGCAATTCGAGCCGTCCGACACCCGCATTCCATCTTTGCTATCGAAGATTTTGAGGTGTTGGATTATGCTCCGCAAGCCCATATTTCTGCGCCTGTTGCGGTGTAAGTGGCATTTAGGTCAGTCATATTGACCTAAGGGATTAGTTGAAATAATAT
>JANLWR010000296.1:0-9013 GCA_031364625.1 Deinococcales bacterium
TGGTGGTAGGTGTGGTTTGCAATCTCATGACCAGCTTTCACCATGTCACGAACAAAATAAGGGTAAGCGACAGCGTTGCGACCAATGCAAAAAAAAGTCGCTTTAACATGCGTGCGAAGTAAAATATCGAGCAGCAATGGCGTATATAGCGGGTGCGGCGCATCGTCAAAAGTCAGGGCAATGCTTGGTTGGGTTGGACTGCCGTGAAACAACAAACCTTCGCTGATGCCGCCTTGGAGTTGAAGCTGTTTGGATTGCTGCTTTTTTAAAGCACTGATGTCGCCAGAAAAATTTAAACCCGTTTCTTGTTCACTGGTGGGTTGTCGCAGGGTCGGACGTTTGCGGTCATCGTTGAGCCAAATTCGATCAAATCGTTTCAGGTCTACAACCCGAAGTTTTAAAAATACTGACAATTGGGTTTTTAAAATGCTGCCAGTCATGCGCGGTAAAGGACCACCAGCACCACCAAAAACTTCTTTTTGAAAAATACTGAAATCCACTTCCTCGAGCGCCGGACGTTGTTTGAACGCCCGTTGGACTGCCGCAAAAGCAAAAGCCAATTCTCGTTCTCTGGTGTCGTCATTTTGAGGAATCAATATGAGGGCGTGAGCCACCTCGATAAAGCCGTTGCTGGCGTATTCGATTTTTTTGATTTCTGGAATCGAAGAATTGGTTGGAATACGGTTGAGCGGCTGAGGGCTGTTCTGTCCTGGTGCTCGAGGTTGCAATGCCGTCGGGATTTCTGGACGCACTGGGTTGATCGGTTGTGCTGATTTGGTCACGGGTTGAGTGACTTGGGTTTGAATAGGTTTTGGTACAGGTTTGATTCCACTTTGCGCCAAAGCCAGTGGAACACTGAGTACCAAAATCAGAAATTTCAACTTCAAGTCTTTCCCCTGTAAATACCGAAACCTGGTTTTTCGAGTATGGATTTGGATTTTTGTGCATTACATTGCATTTTGGGCTTCAATAAAATTCTCGAGTTGGACTTCTTGAATTTCGTACAAGCCCCTTGTTCCCTCGACCAATCCCAAGTCTCGCAACTCACCGAGTGCGTTGGTGACAGTAACCCTGGTGCTGCCGACGAATGCCGCCAGTTCTTCGTGGGTCAGGTCGAGTTTGAGTTGAATCTTGCCATTGGTATTTTCACCAAAACGCTTGCCGAACGCCAGAATTGCCCCGCCAACCCGTGCGGTAACTGGGGCGGTGGTGGCTTCGAGTTGCGTCTCGAGTTCTTGAACACGGTGCGCCAGCACTTTTGCCAGTGCCAGCGCAATCTGAGGTTGCTTTTGGGTCAACTCGAGCAGCTTGTCCAAGCAGACTGGGCTGGCAACCACAGGGTCGGTCAAAGACACCGCGTCGGTGGTGTGACGCTCGAGTCCGGTCAGGAAACTTTCACCAAAAAAATCTCCCGGTCCGAGGACGTTCAAAATGCGCTCGCCGCCGTCAGGGGTTGGGGCGCTGATTTTGACTTTTCCCTCGAGCACAATGTAGAGATCATCGGCTCGGTCTTGGTAGCGGTAAATCGCTTGACCACGCTTAAACTTGCGCGGTGGACAAATGCGCTCGAGCGCCGTGCGTTCCTCGGGGTTGAGGTATTGCAAAAGTTGTTGGTTTTGGGCAATCACAGGCATGTGTAAAGTATACGACTTAGAACTTTGAATGCTTTGTATGAAAGTCTCATTTAGAAATATCAAAAGATTCGCGTGAATTGAACCCAAAAGGTTACGATGCCCTGATGAGGCGAGGAATTTTATTTGTACTCTCTGGCGCAAGTGGCGTCGGCAAAGGTTCGATGTTGCAGCATGTCCTGATTCAAGAAGGCAATAAAATGCACTTCAGTGTTTCATGGACGACACGAAACGCTCGAGCTGGCGAGCAAAACGGTTTGGATTATTATTTTAAAACCCGCGAGGATTTTGAAACCGAATTGCACGATCCAAACGGTGGTGGGTTTCTCGAGCACGCCGAATTTGTTGGAAATCATTACGGCACGCCGCGCCGAACGGTCGTCGAAAAACTCGAGGCTGGGATCGATGTGATGCTTGATGTTGAACGAATGGGGGCGCTCAATGTCCGACGTTTGATGCCGGAATCGGTGTTGGTGCAAGTTGTACCGCCGACCCTTTCCGAACTGCGTCAACGCTTGTTGTTGCGCGGCACGGACGCTTTGGATGCCATCGGGCGTAGGTTGGAGCGTGCGATTGAGGACATTGGTTTTGCCAGAGAATTTGATTATGTGATCGTCAACAACACCTTGATTGAAGCCAGAGACAAACTCAGCACGATTATTCATGCCGAAAGAATGCGCTCGAGCCGTACGCCGCAAAGTTGGCTCGATCAGGCGGTTTCCAAAGACCCAGACCTCGAGGTTAAACTTGATCGGCTCGAGGCTGAAATCCGTCGCAATGGACATTAAAGTTTGTCTAGGACGGCTTTTTGAGGTTCAATTCTGTTTTTGGCACTATTCTTTTGCAAATTTTCGGGTACACTGTTATCGATGAGTGAAAAACATATCGACAAATTGCTTGCCATGACCGACTCGAAGTACCAACTTTCGGTCGCGGTTGCCAAACGTGCCATTCAATTGAAAGCGGGCGTTGTGCCAGTCATTCCGCCAGAGCAACGCGCCACCCGCAACCTCGTGACCGTTGCTATGCGCGAACTCGCCAGCGGACACCTCGAGATGGGCAACAACCTGGTCGATGACCACAAACTCGAGCATTTCTTGGTGCGCTCCAAGCAACAACAGCACGAACTGGCGCAGCAGCAAGCGGCGCAGAGTTACACCATGCCCGACTTTGACGGCGATTGAAACTCGAGTTTAGAATCTTGAAGTGAGGATTTCGCCTCACTTTTTTGTTGGGCAAATTCTGGGTTTTAGCCTCCAGAACTTTGTTAGACTGTCATCTGTGATTCTTGAAACCCAAAGCCGAAACCCACGTTCAAAACGTATCGCGCCAAGTTTGTTGGCTTGCGATTTTTCCGAGTTGGGTGCTCAGGTTCGTGAGGCTCAAGCCGCAGGTGGCGACTGGCTGCATTTTGATGTCATGGACGGTCAATTCGTACCAAACCTCAGCATCGGATTACCAATTCTCGAGGCAACCCGCAGACACACCACTTTGCCCATCGACGTGCATTTGATGGTGCAAAACCCAGAACGGTATTTCGAGGCGTTTGCCAAAGCGGGCGCGGACAGCATCACCTTTCACGCCGAGTCAACCGCACATGCGCACAATGCAATTCAACAAATTCATAACCTTGGCAAAAAAGCGGGCATGACCATCAACCCTGGGACGCCGCTCGAGTTTTTCAAACCCGTGCTGGCTGATCTTGACGTGGCGCTGGTGATGGGCGTCAACCCTGGTTTTGGCGGTCAAAAATTCATTCCACAAACCCTGGATCGCTTACGTCAACTTCGCACTTGGCGCGACGACCTCAACCCGAACTGCCTGATCGAAGTTGATGGTGGCGTCAATCTCGAGAATGTCAGCATCATTGCCAGGGCGGGAGCGGATGTTTTGGTGGCAGGTTCAGCTATTTTTAACGGCGCTGGCATCGCGCATAACGTGAATTTATTCCGCAATCAACTGTCCAAATTGTCTGATGGTAACGCATGAAGTTACGTGTTGACCTGTTGCCTCGCGGCTCGAGTGACCCCAGCCATCAAGCCTTCGCCGACACCGTTTTGGTGGTTGACGTGATTCGTGCCACCACCACGGCACTGTCGTTTCTCGAGCGCGGGGCTGAAAGTTTGTACTTGACTTCCGACCTCGAGACGGCGCTGGCTTTTAAAGGCGACGGTGTGGTGCTGGCTGGCGAACGTCGCGGTTTGAAACCCGAGGGGTTTGACCTAGGCAACAGCCCTTTCGAGGTGCTCGAGCAGCGTTTTGACGGCAAAACCATTGTCATGACCACCACCAACGGCACGCTGGCAGCCTCGAACGCTTGCGAAACGGGTAAAAATGTAATTTTGGCTTGCCTGCGAAACGCTCACGCGGCGGCAAGACGTGCCAAGGAAGTCTCGAGCGAAGAAATCGCCATATTGTGCGCGGGTGGCGGCGGGCGGGTCGGCTTGGATGATGTCTACACGGCAGGAGTTCTCTGTGAATACCTGCTCGCCATGACCGACGCGCAACTCGACGACGGGGCGCAAATTGCCCTGACCGTGCGCCGTCAGTTTGCCGACCCACTCGAGCCTCTTTCACGTTCACACGCCGCCGCAAGGCTCGAGGAAATCGGACTGGAGTCCGACGTGGCGTATTGTGCGCAGGTTTCGCAGTCCACCATCGTGCCAAGTTTTCAAGGGCGGGTCGGTGGGGCTTTGATTTTTAGACCGTGAAGCTCGAGATGCAATCAAAAAAGGCGGCAATTGCCGCCTTTTTTGTGTTTAGCTTTGGTTTAATCGCCTGCAACCGCTTTGGCGTTAACCGGAACGCTCAAGGTGACGCTCGAGCCGATTGGACCCGCGCCAGAGGCTGATCCGTACTCGCCACCGTGATATGCGGCTTCGCCGTGGTCGGCAAGATCAAGTCCGGTTTCTTCGTCTTTGTTGCTTGGTCGCAAGCCCATGACGGCTTTGATCGCGTAAATAATGACTGCCGTACCAACACCAGACAAGACGACTGCAGTCAAGACTGCCAAGGCTTGTGTTCCAAGTTGACCAGCGTTGCCATCAATCAAACCGCTACCGAGTGAGTTGATGCTCTTTTGGGCAAAAACGCCAGTTAACAAAGCGCCAGTGATACCGCCCAAACCGTGGCACCAGAAAACATCGAGCGAGTCGTCGAGGTTAAAACGGGTCTTGGCTTGTATCGCAGTGAAGCTGACCGCAGCACCAATCGCACCGATTGCCAAGGCTGCCATTGGGCTGACAAAACCAGCCGCAGGGGTAATCGCCACAAGCCCGACAACCGCGCCCGTTGCCGCACCAACCGCAGTTGGTTTACCGTGACGGAAAATCTCCAATAAGCTCCACATTAGCATTGCGGCGGCGGCGCCCATGTTGGTGGTGACAAACGCACTGGCGGCAAGTCCGTTTGAACCGACTGCCGAACCGGCGTTAAAGCCGAACCAACCGAACCACAGCAAGCCTGCGCCCAATAAAACAAATGGCACGTTGTGCGGCGCAAAGGCGGTTTTGCCAAAGCCGCGTCGTGGTCCAAGAATAATAGCGGCAACCAGGGCAGCCACACCAGCCGAGATGTGAACGACTGTACCACCGGCGAAGTCCAGAGCGCCCATCTTGAACAAGAAACCATCTGGCGACCAGACCATGTGCGCAAGTGGCGAGTACACCGCAAGCGACCACAAGCCAATAAACACCACATAAGCAGTAAATTTCATGCGTTCGGCAATCGCGCCCGAAATCAGGGCAGGCGTGATGATCGCAAACATCGCTTGGAAGATCATGAAGGCAAGATGCGGAATGGTTGGCGCAGTTGGGTAAACGTCGGCTTGTCCGACACCGTTTAAGAATGCAAAGCTAAAGCCACCCAGAATGCTCGAGCCTGGCGCAAAGGCGAGGCTGTAACCGATCAGTGCCCACAAAACCGAAACCAAACCGAGCGCAATGAAGCTCATCATCATGGTGTTTAAAGAATTTTTGGCACGAACCAAACCACCGTAAAAGAATGCCAAACCAGGGGTCATCAGCATCACCAGTGCCGAGGATGCCAGCATCCAGGCGGTGTCACCGGTGTCAATCTTTGGCGCGTCGGCAGCCAAGGCTGGTGTATTGATAATGGCAAGTGCGAACAACGCGGCGGGTTTGAAATACTTCTTGTTCATTCGAGCCTCCCCATGCGCGAGCCAGGCTGGCGCAAGTTTGAAATCGGTGGTTTGTGTTTCGGAATCTTTTGGATTTCCTTGGTTGGAGTATACGCAGCTTTTTGCGAACTGTCAAACAAAATGAGTCAAAACGATCAAATTTTTGTTACATCGAGTCAAAGTTGCGGAATTTTAGCCTTTTGTTATAGGCTAACGGTGCAAAATGTTCAGAATTTCGCTAACGACGCAAAAATCGGTTGCTGTTTTTCAGGCGCGAAACTCGAGACTGGTGTAATGCACGAATCTCGAGTTAAATTGGGATACAAGAATTTTCAGGAGGAAATATGAAGTTAATCACTGCAATCATTCGCCCCGAGAAACTCGACGATGTCAAAACCGCGCTGTTCACCCAGGAAGTCACTGGTTTGACCGTCTCACGGGTCAGCGGTCACGGCGGCGAGAAAGAACATTTGGAAACCTACCGTGGTCGTCCGCTCGTGTTTGAATTTCACGAAAAAGTCCGTCTCGAGATTGCCGTTAGTGAGCCGTTTGTCGAACGCACGATTAAAGCCATTGTCGAAAGCGCCCGCACTGGTGGCGTTGGTGACGGCAAAATTTTTGTCCAACAACTCGACAGCGTGGTTCGGATTCGTACCGGCGAACGCGACAACGAAGCATTAACCCCAGTGGTTTAATTTAAAGCTCGAGAATTTAAAACAATTGTCGTAGACGAATCATTCGTCTACGATTTTTTGATGTCGCCAAGAAATGGCGTCGATGTGCAACACTGTAAATCTAAGCCCGCACATCAGGAGGCAGTATGAACTTGGACTGGAAATTTTATTCTCGAGCACGGGTCGCACTTTTTGTTTTTGCCCTCCCTGCCTTGGGTGTGGCGCAAACGCCGTACCATTTTGAAGACGTTCACATCACTCGCAGCTTAAAAGCACATTGGAGCAGCACTTACGCGGTTTCTTACAGTCCCGACGGCGCAAAAATCGCCACCGCCAACGCCAACGGCGAATTGGGAGTTTGGGATGCGAATACCTTTCAAGACCTCGTGCCAAATGAACGTTTAACCCACGACAATTATTTGGTTGCCGTCGCCTGGAGCAAAGATGGGGGACGCCTGGCGACCGGTGATGGTGACGGCATAATTAGCATCTGGAACGCAAAAACCTACAAGTTATTGCGCAAACTTCAGGGACATCAAGATGCCGTCAGTTGGCTCGAGTGGAGTCCAGATTCCAAAACCCTGATCTCGAGTTCGGATGATAAAAGCCTGATCTTGTGGGATGCCGGAACTGCCAAAATCCTACGTCGCTTCACTGGGCATACCGACCAGGTTCGTGATGTGCGCTTTAACCCCAAAGGCACCATGATCGCCTCGGCAAGTGTCGATAAAACCTTAAGGGTCTGGGAGGTCAAAACAGGCAAATCATTGCGGGTTTTCAAAGGTCATAGCGATAAAATCTGGTCTGTCGCCTGGAGTCTTGACGGCAAAACCCTCGCCAGTTCCTCGAGCGACAAAACCGTGCGGCTTTGGGACGTGCAAACGGCAAAAAACATCAAAACCCTGACCGGTCACACCAAATCTGTTGGTTTTGTGACCTTCAGCCCGAACGGTAAGACCATCTCGAGCGGCTCGGACGATGAAACCGTCAAACTCTGGAATGCTCAGACAGGAAAACTCGAGCGCAGCATTTCAGGTTTCACCAATGGCGCGGCTTCAATCAGTTGGTCGCCAAGTGGTGATCGCCTTGCGGTCAATGATTTTGACACCAGCGTTCATGTTGTCCGTGCCAGCGACGGGCAAGAACTGGCAAGGGTTCAACTTCATGCTTATGAAAGCACGGCGGTCGCACTCTCAAACGACGCCTCTACCATTGTTACAGGTTCTCGAGATTCCATCATCAACCTTTGGGCGCTTGGCACAGCCCCCGAAGCGAACGGCACAAGCAAACCGGTCCAGAGGTTTAGCGATCACGAAAGCACCATTACCGGTTTGGCGTTCAACCCCGATGACAGCCTGCTCGCCAGCAGTTCTGGTGATAAAACCGTGCGCATCACCGACCTCAAAACAGGCACAACCCGTTTTACCTTAAACGGTCACATAGGCTGGATTTACGACCTGGCATTCAGTCCCGATGGCATGTTTGTCGCCAGCTCGAGCGACGACAAAACCATTCGACTCTGGAACGTTGCCACGGGCGAACTCGAGCACGTGTTTGAAGGTAGCAACGCAGGAATTTTGACGGTGGCTTTTAGCCCAAACGGTCAAACTCTTGCCAGCGGCTTGCAAGGCGGCGAGGTCAAACTTTGGGAAGTCAGCACCGGGCGCGAAATTGCCAGCCTCAAAGCCCATCAAGAAAACGTCTGGAGCGTCATTTGGAGCAATGACGGCACGCAACTTTACACTGGCTCGAGTGACGCAAAAATTAAAATCTGGGACGTGGCAACCGCCAAAGAAATTGCCACCCTCGATTCGCCAACCTGTGACTGCCCGATCTACGCCATGGCGCTCAGTCCAGACAATCGTGTTTTGGTGGCTGGCGCACACACCCTGAAGTTCTGGGATGTGGCACAGAGAACCGAACTCGCAGACCTCGCCCTGGATACTCGAGATGCCATTGCGGAAATTCAATTTTCCAAAGACGGCAAAACCCTGGTCACAACAGGGCGCGGTGGCGCTCGAGTGCTGACCAAAGACAACGGAGAAGTCATCACGCTGCCTTAAATTTGAATCTCGAGTGAGGCTTCATATCACTGATTTTGAATTGTATGATTCAAGCCGATGAACTTCTCAGACCGCTTGCACGCCCGAATGCTCGAGTTCAACACCCGTTTGTGCCTGGGACTCGACCCGCGCCCAGAAAGTCATGCCAGCACCCACCCCAAACAATTTGATCATGACCCTTCAGCAACCCCCACAGCCGTCCTAAAACACTGTCTCGATGTTCTCGAGGCAACAAGTCCATATATTGCCTGCATCAAGCCTCAAGTGGCATTTTACGAGGCGCTCGGCATTCCAGGACTCGAGGTTCTGGCAAAACTTTGCACAACTGCCCGAGATTTGGGTTTGCCGATCATTCTGGATGCCAAACGTGGCGATTTTCCGAGCACCGCCGAAGCCTACGCCAGCGCTTGGCTGACCGGTGAACGCGCTGGAACAGCCTTGACCATCAATCCATTTCTGGGATTTGAAACCCTCGAACCTTTTCTCAAAGCCGCCCAAAACAACGAC
>JANLWR010000301.1:0-6599 GCA_031364625.1 Deinococcales bacterium
CTTGAATGGTTTTGTCGCAACCCCACAATTTTTGGTCTGGCTTGAGGCTTAAAAGTATGTTGTTGGCTTGCCGCAACGCCCCCAGCGCCCTGGCGTGTTGTCTTAAACCAAGAAAGGCTTGTGCCATGCCAATTTGCACAAGGGCTTGATTGGGTTCTAAGAATGCGGCGCGGCGCAGTTGCTCGAGGGCGGTGTTGTAATTTTTGGCTTGCAGGCTGTGATAACCCTCTTTTAAATACTCTTGCCAAGCTTCGAGTTTTGAAGCTCGAGGTTTGGGATTTTTCGGGGTTTGAACGACACTGATCTTTTGCAGATTTTCGGGTTTTTTCCAGACGATAACCCCTGGCAGCATCACGCGTTCCAAACCGATTTGATCAATGATGCTGGGTTGAATTGGAGGATCGCTCGGACCCAAAATCAACCAACCGCCTGGAAGAAGTTGTGCCGCCAAATTCTGGTACACGCCTTGCGCCGTTGCTGGCGAAAAATAAATCGTGACGTTGCGGCACAGAATCAAATCAAATTTCTGATCGGCGTCTGGCGGCACAAGCAAATTATGCACTTCAAAAATGGCTCGGTTTCGTAAATCACTGCGCACTTGATATTTTCCGCCGTTCACTTTAAAAAACTGTTCGATGATCCCCGACGGCGTGTCCCGAAACGACCAGTGACCATAAATGCCAACCTTAGCCAACTCGAGCACGTCGGGGTTTAAGTCTGTGCCCAGCACTTGCACGTCCCAGTGCTCCAAGCCACCAATCTTTTCGAGCAGCATTAAAAGCGTGTACACTTCTTCGCCGCTCGAGCAACCCGCCGACCAAAAACGCAATTGTTGGGTTAAACGGTTTCGTTTTATCAATTCAGGCAGAATGCTATTTTTGAGTACCTCGATTTGAGGCGCAATGCGGTAAAAATGCGTTTCGGAAACGGTGAACTTGGTTTCTAATTGTGCCAGCAACTCGAGTTGTTTTCCTTCTTTTAAATCCCGAACCAAATCCCGAAGGCTGGTGTTCTGGCTGGTCGCCAGTTTATCGAGCGCCAGGTATAAATCCGTGATTTGCACAGCATTCAGCCTCAAACCCGTGTTGGTTTCAATCAGCGTCAACAATACTTGCAACTTCGGGTTCATGGGTTCACCGCAGGATCAAAGATTTCGAGGTTCAGGAGGGTATCGGTTTCCTTCCAATCTCGAAGGTCGTTGACACAATCAAGCCAAATGAAGAAGGCTGTGGTTGTTTGTACCAACAACAACTGGTCTTGGATTTTGGGCAGGCGCGTTTCAAAACCAAGGCAGACTCGAGCGTCCACCACAGCCAATTTCTGATCCTCGAGTCGCAAAATACCGACCACATGTTCGGTCAATCCAGCCTGCACAGTCCAGGCGGCAATGGCGAGCACTTTTTGCACCCCATCGGCACGAATCGCGTAAGTTTGTCCCGCAATGCTGATTTCCAAAACCAGCAACTGAATGGCATCTGGTATTGACTCCAATTGTACGCCCGAGCTTATCTCTCTCATAGACTGATCGCTATCCCAGTATACGCCCAGCAGCAAAGCTTTAAACCACTCATTAAAGTATCGATTAAACTGAGCAAATGGTCGAAGCCAAAAAGATCTTGATCGCGGACGACTCTGACAGCATTCGCAGTTTGCTCGAGATGATTCTAACCGCCGAATCGCACGAGGTAACACAGGTGAGCGATGGACGCGAAGCCTTACTGCACCTCAAAGACCACACCCCAGATTTGATTATTCTTGACATCACCATGCCCTTTATTGACGGACTCGAAGTCTGCTCGAGAGTCAAACGTGTCTCGAGGTTAAAAGCCACGCCCGTTATTTTGCTGACCGCCCACACCGACGAGGACACAAAGCAGAAAGCCAATTTGGTCGGGGCGGATGTGTTGGTGCATAAACCCTTGTCTGGTAAGAACTTTCGCACCACAATCCTCGAGATGCTCGAGAAACGCGAGTTCTTAAAAGCCAAATTGACCCAAGCTTAAACTTGTCACCACCTTTGAACTTCACCGGCAGGGCAACCGCAAAATCATAAACCAATGTTCCAAACAATAATTTGATGTTTCCCCGTTGCAAGGGCGCAGCAAGCAGCGCCCCTACCACACACGATTTTTTCGTAGGGGCGCTGCTTCTTGACCCTACAACAGCACCTAACGGGCTTGGGTCGCTTGCTGCGCCTACCAGAATACGACAACTTCTGTAAAAACAGACAGAATTCGGACTTCGCGGTTGCCCTGGCTTCACTAGAGAGCCTTGTTTGCCTTGGCGGAGTTTCGCGTTAGACTGTCCTGATTGTGTCCAAGTTCATAGACTTGGATGCGGCAGTTTTGAGGAGGTTTTTATGACAACAATTATTGATGTGCTCGCCCGTGAAGTGCTGGACTCGCGTGGCAACCCTACCGTTGAGGCAGAAGTTCATCTTGAAGGCGGCGCGGTTGGTCGTGCGATGGTGCCAAGTGGTGCCAGCACAGGGACGCACGAAGCCAACGAACTCCGCGACGGTGGGATGCGTTACGGTGGCAAGGGCGTGCTGCAAGCCGTCGAGAATGTTAAAACCTTAATCGCCGATGAAGTGATTGGCATGGACGCCACCGATCAACCGGGCGTCGATCATTTGATGCTCGAGCTGGACGGCACACCCAACAAATCCAAACTGGGCGGCAACGCCATTCTGGCGGTTTCTTTGGCGAATGCCCGCGCCGCCGCGACCCAACTGGGAATGCCACTTTACCGCTACCTGGGCGGCGCGAACGCCAAAGTATTGCCCGTGCCTTTAATGAACGTGATCAACGGCGGCGCCCATGCCGACAACGCCGTGGATTTTCAAGAATTTATGATCGTGCCAGCCGGTTTCTCGAGCTTTAGAGAGGGTTTACGCGCCGGCGTCGAAACTTTTCATGCGCTTAAAAAAGTGCTCTCGAGCAAAGGTTACAACACCAACGTCGGCGACGAGGGCGGCTTTGCGCCAGACCTCAAATCCAACCGTGAGGCGCTCGATTTGCTTTTGCTCGCCATCGAAAAGGCGGGTTACACCCCAGGCGACCAAATGATGATCGCACTCGACCCAGCCGTGACCGAACTGTACAAGGACGGCAAGTACCACCTCGAGTCTGAGGGCAAGTCCCTCTCGAGCGAAGAGATGGTCGCGTTCTGGGCGGATTGGGCAGCCAATTACCCCATTGTCTCCATCGAAGACGGTTGCAGCGAGGACGACTGGGACGGCTGGAAGATGCTGACCGACGCCATCGGTAGTAAAACACAACTGGTCGGCGACGATTTGTTTGTGACCAACCCCAAACGCTTGCAAATGGGCATTGACAAGGGCGTTGCCAACAGCATTCTGGTCAAAGTCAACCAAATTGGCAGCCTGACCGAAACGCTGGACGCCATCGAACTGGCACGCTCGAGCGGGTACACCGCCATCATGAGCCACCGCAGCGGCGAAACCGAAGACAGCACCATTGCCGACCTGGCGGTTGCCACCAACGTCGGACAGATCAAAACAGGCTCTGCCAGCCGCAGTGACCGCCTCGCCAAATACAACCAACTCTTGCGCCTCGAGGAAGCACTCGGCTCGAACGCGATTTATCGCGGCAAAGACACGTTTAAAAAGTAAATCTTGTAAAGCTCGAGCAGTGTCAACCTCAATGCCTCGCTTCGCTCGAGCTTAGCACTCGAGCTTTAAGTTTTGAAGGAGTTTATGATCAGCCGCAAACGCCGTACCAAAATCGTTGCCACCATCGGACCTGCCAGTTCCAGCCCAGAAGTGCTCGAGAAACTGATCGATGCGGGCTTAAACGTCGCCCGTCTCAATTTCTCGCACGGAGACCGTCCAGACCACGAAGCCCGAGTCAATCTGATCCGCGAAATTGCAGCCCGCAAAGGCGTGACGGTTGGTATCTTGCAAGATTTGCAAGGACCAAAAATTCGCACTGGACGCTTCGCAACGGGTTTTACAACCTTAAAAGTCGGATCGACCTTCATCATCACCAGCGATGAGGTTGAAGGCAACGATGAGCGCGTCGGCACAACCTACAAAGAACTCCCGCAAGATGTTCACCCTGGACTCGAGTTGCTGCTCGATGACGGCAACCTCAAACTCGAGGTGACAAAAGTTACTGGCAACGACGTGCACACCAAAGTGATTATCGGCGGCGTGTTAAAAAACAACAAAGGCATCAACATTCCAGGCGCGAACCTCTCCACACCAGCCCTGACCGAAAAAGACCTTGAAGACATGCAAACGGGCGTCGAACTCGGCGTGGACTGGATTGCCGTGTCATTCGTGCGCACCCGCGAGGACGTGCTGCTGGCACGCCATTACATGACGCGTTACGGCAGCACCGCCAAATTGATGGCAAAAATCGAAAAACCAAGCGCCGTGCAACTGTTTGACGAAATCCTAGCCGAAGTGGACGGCATCATGGTCGCTCGAGGAGACTTGGGCGTCGAAATGCTAGCCGAAGAAGTGCCCGTGATTCAAAAGCAATTGATTGCCAAGTGCATCGCCGCCGGCAAACCCGTGATTACCGCCACGCAAATGCTCGAGAGCATGATCACCAACGCCAGACCAACTCGAGCCGAAGCTTCTGATGTTGCGAACGCGATTTTTGACGGCACGGACGCCGTCATGCTCTCGGCAGAATCCGCCAGCGGCGCATACCCAGTCGAAGCCGTGCAAATGATGAACGCCATTGCCCTGAACACCGAAGCCAGCCAGCAATACCGTCAAATGTACGCCGGCAATGCCAAACCCGAAAACACCACCCAAGACGCCGTTGCGCTTGCCGCCTGTGAGGTCGCAGACACGCTCGAGGCAGCCGCCATCGTCTGCTTCACCGCCACCGGCTCGAGCGCCTGGAGGGTTGCCAGAAACCGTCCTGACAGCATGATCGCAGCGTTCACACCCTCGGAAAAAGTGCGCAATCAACTGGCACTTGCTCGGGGGGTCGAACCGCTTTTCGTACCACAAATTGTCAACACCGATGAAATGGTCAGCCTCGCCGTGAAAAACGTGCGCGAAGCCAACCTCGCCAAAACAGGTGATAAAATTGTGATCGTGGCAGGTGTGCCATTTGGAATGCACGGTACAACCAACATGATTCGGGTTGAACGACTGACTTAAAGCTCGAGCAAGCATTTTGAAAACCTCTTCTCGAGCTTGAGAAGAGGTTTTATTTTGGGGATCCCAGTTTCTCAAGGGTTATGGATTGTTGATCACAAGCTGTAAATTGGCAGTGTTGGTATCAAGATTAGAAATCACATACGCGTCCAAATCGTTGTCACCATCGGTATCGGCAAGGCGCACCCCGTGTGGGTTTGGAATGGCAATCACAGCCGCACTCGAGAAACCGCCCGAACCGTTGTTTTTGTAAATGTACAACCCATCTTCTGTATTGATGTTGCTGTCCACCGTGAACACAAAGTCCAAATCACCGTCTGCGTCAATGTCACCAACGGCTGCATATTCTGCCCCAAATGCAACAGGATTGATGATGCTGTTCGCCGTGAATATCCCAGTGCCATCGTTAAGGTAAATATCAACTGATCGTGCGGCGTTACTGTTGTGTAACAACATCAAATCAAGAGCACCATCGCCGTTGAGATCTGCACTGATCACCCGATTGTTGGAAAGCGCCGTGCTGACCATTGGGGCTGATATGGTCAATGCGCCCGTGCTGTCGTTGCGAAACGTGTAAATTCGCGGTGGGTCTGAAAAATCAACGGCAATCACGTCCATATCGCCGTCATTGTCGGCATCACCACAAGTAATGGCTGGATAGTTGAGACCATCATAATTGGTGGCGGCATAATTGTTGCTCGAGTTGAACACGACCACCGAAGCCAAATTGGATGATGAGGTCGAAGCCACCACATCAAGTGTTCCATCGGCATCCAAATCGGTCAGGCAAGTTGTCCAAATGAATTCTCCAGCAGGGGTTGCCAGGGTTCTCGAGAGGGTGGTTGCACCAGTACCATTGTTGGCGTAAATAAAAATTTCATTCAGATTGTGGGTCACGGTGTCTAAATCACCATCGTTGTCCATGTCCGCAGCGCTATGATATCCTCCAACATCGGTATTCAATACACCCGCATTGCTTTTATCGAAAACTTCAACATCTTCGGCTGTCGCCGACACGGCAAAAGTTGACCCTGCGACAAAATTGCCTGTACCAGTTCCACCGGCACTGGCTCGAGCCTCACCAATGTAAGAACGGCTGCTGAGGCTTGGGAATGACTCGAGATTCGAATCGAGGGCGCTTAAATTGTTGATGCGGTAGGTTAACAATTCATTCGGGAAGAATGGTCTAACTGGCATGGTTGGTGCGCCAAACGAAAGGGTTTTGCTGGCGGCGCTATTGAGGGTGCTGCCAACGCCCATCAAGCGCCACAATTTGGCTGTTGTTGAGCTTGGGACATTCATGACTTGAGGAAAGATCAGCTCGAGCGGGTTGGTGCGCGTAAAAATTCCGTTTGGACTGGTTTGCAGCCAAGGTCCAAGCACCGCAACAACGTTGCTGCTGCCTGCGGTACGAACATTGGTCATGCCTCGAACTGAAGCAAAATTTTGAGTACCACCT
>JANLWR010000382.1:0-7313 GCA_031364625.1 Deinococcales bacterium
GTCAGGCACGCCCAGACTGGCACTGGAGAGCGCCTCGATAAAAACTGCACTCGCGCCCTCGAAGTTGATGCTTTCAGGCTCGAGGAGATCACAAAATTCTACAGTAATGCCAAATTCGGGCAGCATTGCCAGGGCGCGAAATGCCGCGCCAGACACCTCGTTGGAGGCGATCACCCGGTCTAGAGGTCGAAGAAGCCGCGCCACGGCATCAAGTGCCGCGCGTCCAGAAGCAAACGCCAAACCCCAAGCTTTAGCAGACCCTAAACCCGCACCCTCGAGTGCCGAGATTCGCGCCTCTAGCTGCGCGGCGGGACTTGAGAATTCTGCTCCAGCGTGGGTGGCGAGGGTGTCAAACCGTAAAACCTCGTCCATGCGCTGGGTATCATACTAGAAAATGGCGGTGGCACAAGGGGCAAGCCGCGTCAAAAAGCAATCAAATACTCGAGAAGCCCGTATTCAACGGCTTGGTGCGCTCGAGTGTGGGCTAGCTCACACAGGGTTTTTCGAGTGGTGAACTTACACAGACCAGGCTTTTCGCGGTAAACTAAACTCGCTTCACAGCAAATTCAATCAGGACTTCAGGAGGAGATGTCTATGAAATTCTCAAAAATATTGGGCGCAAGTTTGGTGCTCGGCACAGGAATCGCGGCATTGTCGCTGTTTACCGTCGGGGCGCAAGAAAAAAAGAATCTCGAGTTTGTCACGACCAACCTTCAATCGTTTGCCGATTACTTCAACCCGCTGGTTGAAAAATACAACAAAGCCAACCCCACGCAAAACCTCAAATGGACAGACCTTCCACAAGCCTCGATTCAACCCAGGGTTTTGGCAGGCGTCGCGGCAGGCAACCCACCAGATGCCATTCAAATGAACTCGAGTCAGGTGCTCGAGCTGGCGCAGCAGGGCGCGTTGTTGCCACTGAACAACTTACTTTCTAAAGAACAATTAGCCATTTACCAAAAGCAAGCCCTTGCCGCGTTTAGCTTTGACGGCAAAGTTTACGCCTTGCCCGATTACGCCTCACCACGGGTTGTGCTCTTTAACACTGACATTCTGAAAAAAGCTAGTCTGGACGGTCAACAATTGCCGCGCACGATGGGCGACATTATCGCCTGGGCAAAAATCATTAAAGACAAAACTGGTCTTTACGGTTTTTCACCGCTCATTGCCAACGTGGATTTCTTAAAAACCTTCCAAGAACAGGGCTTGCCACTGTTTTCTGAAGACCGCAAAAAAGCCGTTTTCAACAGCCCCGCACACGTGGCTTTGTTGCAGCAATACGTTGATTTGCGCAAAAAAGACTACTTTGCCGAAGACGCCATTCGCAAAGGCTTCACCGCCGGTTACGAGTTGTACAGCGCAGGCAAACTTGGCATTGCGATCATGGGACCAACCTTCGTGCCAAGACTGCAGAAAGACAACGAAGCCGTTTACAAAGTTTCAGTGGTCGCACCGCACCCCGTCAGCGCCGCCCAGGTGGCTCAAGCCAGCACCTTCTCTTACGCTGTCCCCAAAGGTGTGAATGACCCCAAAGCCGCCGCGCAACTGGCATTTTGGCTGACCAACGACGAGCAACAACTCGCCTTTTCCAAACGCGCCGGAACAACCTTCCCAACCACCATCAAAGCCGCCCGAGACCCATTCTTCAACACGGGCGGCGACAGCCTGATCGACAAATCTCGAGCCGCCGCCGCCAAAACCATGAAGGTTGCCAAGGAACTTTCAGTCTTCGTGCCGAACGCCTCGGTTTTGAACAAAGCCTTCAAAGACAACATTGAAGCCGCCTTGTTCGGGCAAAAAACCGCCAAAGCTGCGCTTGATGAAATCGTTAAAATCTGGAACGCCAACCTTTAAATCAAAGTTCATTTCAAACTGGTGCGAAGGCTCGAGCTTTCGCACCAGTTTTTTTTAACCCCTGCCCAGCATCATGACCCGCAGTTGCTCGAGGGACACGGGTTGATACTTCATGGCGTCCACACCAACGTCAAGGCATTTTCGGTTGTTCGGGTCAAGATACTGCCCGTGCGAATGACCGTGCAAATGCCAAGCCCCGTGATGGCTGGCTTCCCATTGCGCCAACGGGTAATGGCTGATGGTGATCGGCAACGGGTACTTGCCATCACCCAACGCGGCGCAACTTAAAACCGTCAAGGCTGGCAAAAATTGCACCACATGACCACTTTTGGAAAGCAATCCCTTGTGACCTTCAGTCTCGAGCCAGCGCCTATCGTGATGCCACTCGAGCTTGAGAATATGAATCTGTCCGTTCAATGCAGCGAAATACTGGCTGGCATGTTGGTGAAACGTAAAATCGCCCAAATGGAACACCAGATCGTTTGGCTTCACCACCGCATTCCAATTTTCAATCAACGCCTGATCCATTTCTAACGCGCTCTCAAATGGTCTTTGGCTGTACTTGATGATGTTGGCATGACCAAAATGATGGTCGGACGTAAAGAAAATGTTGTTCAGATCGCCTAAAAGTTTCATGGTTTAACCTCGAGCAAGCTTAAAGTTTTGAGCTATGTTTCACGTCTGCCAAGAAACTTAGCCAACATAAGGCAAATGGCATAGCTCGAGAAATATTCTCTGGTACAAGGTTTTCTCGAGATTTTAGAATAAAAGACTTGCGGTAAAGTATCATTGGGCATGAAAAACTTCTGGCGCAATGCGGTGTTGCTTGGCGGAATCACGGTTCTGTTCTCGAGTTGCGGATTTTTGTTATTGCTCAGTTTAATCTTTTACCAACCGCGCGGCTGCTGGGATATTTGCCCACCTTACCCTCAACCACAGCCTGAAAGCATCAATTTCAACACCGATTTACGCGTTTTGCGTGGCGATTGGCGCTCGCTCATTCCTGGCAACAACGAATTTGAACCTGGCAAAACCGTCAGTTTGACGCTCGAGGCAACCTATGTGGACACGACTTCGTACACGGTCACTGGAACGTTTCAAGTCGCTGGTGAAGCTGCTTTGGCATTGCAAGGTTCGGTCAAAGGTGGAGACACCCAAGCATTTACCAAAAGCGGGAATCGTACTTCACCACCCCAACCTCAAGCCTTTGCCGAATTGTTGCTCTCGAGCGCGGTTGGGCAACCCGCAACACAAATCTTAATCTTATGCCCTTACACCTACCAAGGCACGGACAACCAATGGCAGTACACAGGCACGCTCGAGCCTGTCAGTGCAACCCGAGTTCCGTTTGAAAATTGTTATGGCAGCAGTTCGAGCAGCAAAAGACTGATTGTAGGGCGTAAACCAGTCGCTGTGCCATAAATTTACTTTCCAGGATTCCAAACTTGCGGCGCTTTATCCCGCTCGAGTTTTATAAACTGATTCGCGTTCACATCCATCCAATCGCTGGTCACACCGTCGTTCCATTGCACCCGAAGTTTGGTGCTCTGAAACGTCCCAATGCCGAAGTGAATCCAGCCCAAACTGCCGCTCGCATGACCGCCACCGATTGTAATTTCGCGGCGAATGGTGCGCGTGCCAACTTGCACCTCGATCCATGAACCGATTCCGTCACGGTTTGCGCCTGGTTGTTGCAATTTAAGCTCAAGCCAGTGGTTTTTAGGGTCGTTGCTGGTGTTGCGCCAAATTTGGGCTTTGTCGTGGCGGTTGACCACCAGAATATCGAGTTGCCCGTCAGCGTTAAAATCCACCACTGCCGCCCCTCGAGCCGCCTTAAAACTTGCCACTCCTGCTTTGTCGCCAGACTCGAGGAACGTGCTGTCTGGTTTTTGCAAGAGGAGATTGTTTGGGTCTTTGTCGGCAAAGTCTGGCATTTTTGAAACGTTGCCTTTTGCAATGAACAAATCGCTGTAAGAGTCGTTGTTAACGTCTTCAAATTGCGCGTGCCAACCCGTTGACGGGTGAACGTCGCCGCCCGTGTAAGGTCGGTGCGCGGTGACACCCATTTTGAAGGCAACATCGCCGTAAGTCGGTTTGGCAGCGCCAGCCGAGAGCATTTGCAGTTTGCTGTCTGCCATACTCGTCATAAAATAATCTGGGAATCCGTCACCGTTCAGGTCGTAACTGGCAATGCCCATGCCCCAAATCACCAATTTCTTCCAACCGTCGGCTTCGGTGAACAGCGTTGGGTTCTTTCCAGGCTCGAGTTTCCAGAGTTGTTCCTGACCGCCTTTATAGTATTCGCGGTCATTGGAAACCCGCAAACTTGGTGTGCCTGAACGGTTCCAATCTGTGAACAACATGCTTAACGAACAATAACTTGGTTTTAAGGCTTGCGGTGTTGCGTACTTGCCATTGACACCACGGTAAAGCATGTTGCTGGTGCAAGACCCCCAAGGCGAATCGGATTTGCTGCGGTCAATGTAACTGCCAACCGCCAAGGTGGGCAAACTCGAGTTCTTTTCCCAGGTTGCGGCGAACGAGGTGTGCCAGGCATCACCACCGTCAAAACCCCATTTTTCGTTGGCGCGTTCAAACTGGCAGTTACCCAACCCGCGATACAGAACGTTTTCGCCAACCCGCAAGACCATCAAATCCGTGATGCCATCAGCATCAACATCGAGCGGGTATGCACCAGTCACATTTTTAAGCTCGAGGTTCGATTTTTGCGCTTTGAATGTCAGTGCGCCGCCGACGCTCGAGGTGTTGCGGTAAAACACGGCTTTGTTCGTACCGCCCGCCAAGAACACGTCGGGCAATCCGTCGTTGCTGCAATCAAAAGTTGCCACGCCGCCGCCGACCATGTACTCCCACTCGCCTTTGTACACGCTCGAGATGCCTGATTTGGTTTCTTCGAGGTATTGGGGAATGACTGGGCTGGCTTCGTCTTGGGCGATGGCAAATAAACCAAACGTGCTCGAGATCAGCAGAAAACCAAAACCGTATTTTTTTAATGGTGAACGCATACGAGATTATAGGCTCGAGTTTAGAATTTTAAAAGCAAAGATTACACTTTGAACAAGTTACTCGCTGACAGGTTCTGTACTCATCAACAGCGACCTTTAGCTCCAAGGCAGCGGATTGAAGTGAATGTGCGCAACATTCAAACAACACAATTAAATGCTTATTGCCCTATTCTTTCGGTTGCGCTCGAGGTAAAAATAGAGATGCAAAAAAATTTAGTGAGTTCATGCCTTATCTGAGTTCTTGCACCAAGGTCAAAATCCGTCCAGGACATCTTTCTCTTGAAAGTGGGCTTCGGATTCCGCGATAACTCGCGTGTCTATGAACCCAGAAGCCCTAATCGCATTCAACAATATCACCGACTGCATTTCAAGTCCTCACATCAAAGCCAGCCTTGATACCATGCTGCACAACTTCCTGAAAGCTAACGGCAATCCAAGACCGCAACAATCAATCGCTAAAAGCCCCAGTGCAATCAGTCGAATGCTCAACGAGTACGCGCTCCCAATTTTGGCGTTAATTCGGGAATCGCGAGCATTGATTAAACAAAAAATCTGGTTGTACTTCTCGAGTAGTAAAAAACGTCGTCCTAGACTCGAATTCATCATTGATATGACCACCCTTGAGAAGACTGGTGTTTTCAAAGAATTACCGTTGTCGTTCTTTAACGAAAAATATGGTTTACATTTGGTCGTCCTGTACGTCGTGATTGGTAATCAACGCTTTATTTGGGCAATCAGAATCTGGGAAGGTAAAGACACTCGAACTTGGGTTGACCATGCGCTGTCAATGCTGCGCTGCACACCGTTCTGGTTTAAAGATCGCTTCAAATGTCGTGTCTTGGCTGACACTGGTTTTGGAACAACGGAATTCATTGAAGGTTGCACAGAACTCGAGTTACCCGTGGTGGTTGGAATGCGTGTTGATCGCAAAACTGAGAAGGGTTTGAGTCTTGACCAACTCCGAGTACAAGGTGGAATGCACTTTCTCAAAGGTTGTCGTGTACCAGTGTACGTGGCTTGGTACAAACTCAAGCAAAAACATGGTGCTTTTGAATGGCGCTACGTTGTGAGTAACGTCGCCGCGAACGCGAAAACGATTGTAGGATGGGGAAAAAGGCGTTGGCGAATAGAAGCGACCATGCCCGCTAGGTGCATTTTATGGTCAAGAAGCGTTTTTTAAGACGATGAAGAGCCGATTTGGTTTGGATCAATTTGGTCAACAAACAAGATTAGGAGTCTTACGTTTCTTGTTGATCGCGTTTATAGCGTACTTGCTGGCGTTCTGGACGAGTTTTCCACTTGAGGGTTTTGAGATTCCTGATTGGATTGCGTTAGCAGCACAAGCTCAATTGTTGTTGGTGACTTGGGTGGTGGTGTTTGAGTTGGAACGAAAACAGGCGAAAGTAGCCGAGGTTCTGAAATTCAAGAAATCGTTGATTGCGTGAGGGACAGCTTTCATGAACTACTGCAAGAAGTCAGTTTACCAACAGTAAAAAATCTGGCACATGATTAAATGTTCAAATCAAATCGGTTGTCGAGCGCACACCCGTCGCCAGCGACATGATTTGCGCCTGTGTGATGGCTTCACCTTTGCTTGGGTCAAGCTCGCCAACAATCTCACCTTTTCGCATCACGATCACACGGTCGCAGAGGTACTCGAGTTCGGCAAGCTCAGATGAGATCAGCACGATGCCCATGCCCGTTTCGGCAAGTTCGGCAATGATGCGGTAAATCTCAAATTTGGCTTCGATGTCCACGCCCCGCGTCGGTTCATCGAGCAGCAAGACCCTGGGTTTGAGCGCCAACCAACGGGCGATCAATAATTTTTGTTGCGTTCCCGAGGAAAAATTTCGTGCTCGAGATTGATTGGAGTTTGTTTGTAACCCAATATTTTTGACTGCGCCCTCGAAGGCTTTGTCGAGTGCTTTGTGGTTTAGAATTCCAAACAGACTGTGCTTTTTGAGGCTTGCCAGCACCACGTTGTCGCGGGCGTTCATCTCGAGGAAAATCCCTTGCTCCTGGTTGTTGCTCGGCACGTAACCAATGCCGTGACGAATCGCGTCGGTCGGTGAATGAATCACCCGTGTTTCGCCGTCAATCAGGATGCTGCCCTGGGTTTTGCGATCCGCCCCAAAAATCAGTCGAAACAGTTCGCTCTGCCCAGCGCCCAAAATACCTGCCAAGCCCAAAATTTCGCCGCTCGAGACGTGCAAGTTGGTTGGATTTAATTTGCAACCGTCGCCCAAGTTTTTGACCTCGAGCACGGCGGGCAAGTCTAATTTAGGCAATGGAATGCGCTGGAACTCCTCGGGTTTTTGCCCAATCATCATTTCGACAATTCGCTTTGGTTGAATCTCGTCAGGCTCGAGCGAACCGATGTTCTCACCGTTCCGAAGCACACTCACGCGGTCTGCCAGCGCGTACACTTCATTG
>JANLWR010000545.1:0-4640 GCA_031364625.1 Deinococcales bacterium
GTACGAAAACACGGCATACATTCACCTCACGCTCGCGCCAACGGTCTCTGGTGGCGAAATCAAAACCAAGCCCACCCAGCACAGCGTCTCGGCACTTCGCGGTGTCGGCATCACCCCAGACTTTGTGATGGTGCGCAGCAAAACCCCACTTGAAGACGACGTGCGCCGCAAAATCGCGCTGTTTACCAGCGTTGACCCTGAAAGTGTTTTCTCGAGCTTTGATGTCGAGCACCTCTACGAAGTGCCATTGGCGCTCGAGGCTCAAGGTTTGGGACGCGCCGTTGAAAAACGCCTTAAACTCGAGAAAATCCCGCCCAGCCTGTCGTTCTGGCACGATGCCATCAAAAAACTTAAAGACCCAGCCTTCGAGGTCAACGTTGCCTTCGTTGGAAAGTACGTCGCCATGGGTGACGCCTACATCAGCATTCTCGAGGCATTCAGACACGCAGGAATTGCCCACGATGCCCGCGTCAACATCAACTGGGTCAACGCCGAAGAACTCGAGCCTGAAAACGTCAACGCGGCTTTCAAAGGCATGGACGGTATTCTGGTTGGACCAGGTTTTGGACACCGTGGCATTGAAGGCAAAATTCTTGCCGCCAAATTCGCCAGGGAAAACAAGATTCCGTACTTCGGGATTTGCCTTGGAATGCAAGTCGCCGTGATCGAATTTGCCCGATCACAAGCCAAACTCGGCGGTGCGAACAGCACCGAATTCGACGAGTACAGCAAACACCCTGTCATTGGTTTAATGCCCGAACAACTCGAGGTTGCAGGCATGGGCGGCACGATGCGACTGGGCGACTGGAGTATGCAAATTGTCCCAGGCACGCTACTTGAGCGCGTTTACGGCTCTAAAGATGTGCTCGAGCGTCACCGTCACCGTTACGAGGTCAACCCAATTTATGTCGAAACCCTGAAAGAAGCCGGACTGGTGGTTTCGGGCGTGACCAAAGGCAAACTCGAGCGCGGCGCTGGGTTGGTTGAAGCCATTGAACTTTCCAATCACCCGTTCTTTTTGGGATTGCAAGCCCACCCAGAATTCAAATCCCGTCCGATGCGTCCAAGCCCACCATTCAAAGCCTTTGTTGGTGCGGCACTCGAGTTTAAAGGGATTAAAACCCAACTTGAACGAAGCAGTGAAAGCGTTTAGAGATTGAAAGATGTTTTTTACCTCTAATCTTGGCTGACGTTGGTTGAGTTCTTACAGTTTCCTGACTGTAAGAACTGGATTAAAGTTTTTGTAGCTGAAAATACTGACTTAGCGACAAGAAATTTCACGACAATTGAAGATGATTTTAAGTATCAATTTACTGAATTTAACGGAATCGAAATTTCACTTTTGAATGAGTAAATTTATAAAGTGAAAATTGATCCTGGTAAAATACGAAAGTTAGATACACCAATTAATTTATTGATATTCCTTTGGATTGGATTGATGCAATTCAGTTGATGAGTTTCTATGATTTTTTGACTTTTATTAAAGAAAAAAAGGTAATTTCAATACGACTGTTCAATTTTTACGAAGTATCACATGAACCTATTATTAAAATCTGCGTTTCTAATATGGGTCTTCAATTCTCAGAAAATGAACCATATCAGTTTGAAAGTATTTTTCTGCATTTTAATTCTAATAATTCACCTCTGAATATGCAAGGCGTTCCAATAATTTAATCTCGAGAAATTAAGCTTGTCTTAGATACGACTTGAAAGCTCGTGCGTAACGAGGCAACATTAGATAGACATCTGCCTTTTGGCGCATCAAAGAACCGCCTCTTGCGAAGCGGTTTTTTGGAATTTCATATTTTTAAATCTTGACTTAAAGTCGCTATTTGCTAATCGCCAATTGCTTTCCCGCCATGTTGTACGCCTGCTCGAGCATCACCGTCGTCTCTTCCCAACCTACGCACGCGTCGGTCACACTGACACCGTATTCGAGTTTGGACTTGTCATGATCCGCAGGAATGCTTTGCTTGCCAGGACGAAGGTTCGATTCGATCATCATACCGACCAAGTCTTGAGAGTTTTGCCCAAACTTTTGCTCGAGCGCATCCGTCCAGGCAAGGCTCTGTTTGGTGTGGTCGTAAGAACTGTTGGCGTGAGAGCAGTCAATCATGACCGCAGGATTCAGTTTCGCGCCACGCATTTTGTCGGCGGCATCGAGAACATTGCTCGCCGCAAAATTCGTGACATATTCCTTGCCACTTCGTCCACCGCGCAAAATCACATGTCCGTCAGGATTGCCATTGGTTTGCACGACACTCGCCAGACCGTCAGAGTTGATGCCCAGAAAAACTTGGGGGCTGCTCGAGGCGACAATCGCGTCCACGGCAACTTGGGCGTTGCCTTCGGTGCTATTTTTAAAACCAATTGCCATTGACAGCCCGCTTGCCATCGTGCGGTGGGTCTGCGATTCGGTGGTTCGAGCGCCAATCGCGCCCCAAGCCACAAGGTCAGACATAAATTGTGGTGCAAACGGGTCGAGCATTTCTGTGGCAACACCCAAACCAAGTTCGTTGACTTTAATCATCAAATCACGGGTTTGCTTTAAACCCTCGAGAAAATCGTTGGTGAAGTTCATTTCCGGGTCATTCATAAAACCGCGCCAGCCAACAGTTGTACGTGGTTTGTCCACGTAAACCCGCATCAAAATCAGCAATTTGTCTTCGTACTTTTTCGCCAACGCCGCCAATTTTTCGGCGTACTCGAGCGTCTGATGTGCGTCATGCACCGAACACGGACCCGCAATCACCACGAGGCGCGAATCTGTTTTGCGAATGATGCCTCGCACTCCAGCTCGAGCCTTCTCAACGGTTTCTCGAGCGGCTTCGGAGGTTGGAAGCAAGGCTTTGATCTCACCAGGGGTTGGTAACGGTGTGAAACTACTGACATTAATATTCTCGAGTGGCATGGTAAATCTCCTTTTGTACGAGTGGATACATCGTTCCTATGTCCAAAAAAAATCCCAGCAATGCTGGGCGGGTTTGACAAACTACAATCAACGCCTGCCCGGTGGGAAACCGAACCAATACGCATAAAAATAGCTTGAAGTGATTTGCATGTTCTAAGCGTGACATGACAGACAAAACTTGTCAACCCTGAAACTCGAGCCATAAAAAATGGCGAGGATTTTCACCTCGCCATTCAAGTATCAAAACTTATTCTTGGGCTTCAATACGGTTAAAGCCTTTTGGTGCTCCGACCTTATCCGCAATCACATTCTCGAGGTACTTCACCACGTTCTTTAACGGCACACGGTTGAGCACATCCTCGAGGAACGCCGTGACCAGCATTTTCTCGGCTATCGGTTTTGGAATGCCCCTCGAGCGCAAGTAAAACAGTTCTTGCGCGTCCACAGGACCCGTGGTGCTGCCGTGCGAGCAACGCACGTCATTGGCGTTGATCTCGAGTTGTGGCACGCTGTCGGTTCGGGCATCGTCGGAAAGTAAGAGCGTGCGGTTTTTCTGGTAGGCATCGGTTTTTTGCGCGTTCAATTCGACCTTAATCAAACCCGAAAAGACACCTCGAGCCTTGTCCGTGAGCACGCCTTTAAACAACAAATCCGAGTGTGCTCGAGGTTTCTGGTGATGCTGCAAGGTGTAATGGTCAAAGTGTTGGTCTTTGTCGGCAAAGTACACCGCCAGCATTTCCGAGTTCGAGTTTTCGGACAGTGCCGTTTGCACTTCAGAACGGCTGAGGGTTGCGCCCATCGTCACGTACAAACTGTTCAGGGTTGCATCACGCTCGAGATTCGATTTGATGCGTTGAATGTGCGTGAAACCACGACCCCAATTTTGAATCGCCACGTACCGCAAGTTCGCGCCTTTACCCAGGAACAACTCGACCACGCCAAAATTCGCGGCTTTCAAATCTGGGCTGTCCTGCTCGTCAATGTAGGTAACTTTTGCGTTGTCCTCGAGCACCACCAACGTGCGTGAAGCCGTAAAAGTCCCCTCTTGATCGAGATAACGAAAACCACCGAGCGGCAACTCGAGTTCGACATTTTTGGGCACGTACAAGAAAAACCCGTTGTCCCAAAGCGCGGCATTCAGCGCCGTGAACTTGTCCTCGTCCAAATTTGGAATCGCCTCGTAACGCTCGAGCGCCTGCGCGGTTGGGGCTGGGTACGCCGCACCCACAACACTGTACAAATACTTTTGCACGAGTTCTGGGTGCTCAACCACAGCCGTTTTTAAATCCGTGAAAATAACGCCTTTCGCCTCGAGTTCCGCAGGCACATCCTTAAAAATCACGCTCGAGCCAGAAAGCACGATGCGCCCTGCCGCGTCTGTAGAGGAGAGGCGATCCCGAATTTTTGCGGGCAATTCATCAAGGCTCAAGACGGCTGGCATGGGTTGTGCAGGACTGAAATTCTCGGGTTTGAAACGACGAAGGTTGGTGTACTTCCAGGATTCCACAGCCGTTGTAGGCACTTTGCGGTCATGGTAAATCTCGAGGGCGGAAAGTCGGGATTTCTCGAGCCATGCGGGTTCGTTGAGGCTCGAGATGGTGAAGGGGGATTGGGTTAGTTGGGTCATGGTTGATTAACTCCTGATTGATTGTTTTTCTTTTCTGGTTCGTTTTGTGAAATTCTGAGATGCAATAGTTTTGAATTGGCAGATGGCAAACTTAATTCTCTT
>JANLWR010000586.1:0-4453 GCA_031364625.1 Deinococcales bacterium
AGGGTTTGGCAGTTTGCTGGACAGAGTTGAGGGTTGGTTTGGTACGGTCTGCAATTTCGTCGCTGAAAACAATCGCCATCGATGTGACCACACCGGTCAACTCGAGGATCAAACGCACGGTGTCGGACACGCCCGTGATACAAAATTCTTGGTTGGCGTCGCGGAATCGGTCTTGGGCGCTTTGCAGGGCGGCAATGCCAGAGTGGTCAATAAAGCTGACTTTGCTGAGGTCAATAAACATGGCTTGGTCGGTGGTCAAGTTGTCTTGAAATTGATTGACGCGGTGTGCATCGAACCGTCCTTCGAGGTTGAGAAGGCGTTGGTTGCTGTGAAGGGTTTGAACTGGGAACATGATGTCCTCCTTAAAGGATTGAATGGTTGCGGTTTTGGTTTAAATTCTGCCGATGTTAAAGACTTTTTATCTGAGGGTTACAGTTGAATTTCGCATGTGTGCCACCAATCGAGAAGGGGTCGAAAAACCAAGTTTTTGAAACAAATGGACAAACTTGCTGGCAACATCGGAAATTTGGATATCTGTCGCGGCGCGGTAGTTTGCCAATCCCAAATTACGGGCGTGTTCGGTTGGCTCGAGCACCCGCCACAGTGCCTCTGCCAAACTTTTGGCGTTTTCTGGTTCAAAGAATTCGGCGTTGTAGCCCTCGTCTTTGATCAAATCTGCCAGGTCGCCAATTTGTGGCATGACGGCGGCGCGGGCGTACTCGCCGGCTTGGTGCAAAACGCCGCTCGAGCCGGTGGTGCTTTTGTACGGAAAGGCGACCACGCTGCATTGCTCGAAAATTTGGGCGACCTGCTCCTCTGGGACGTAACCGGTAAAGGTGATGTTGGGAACGCGTTTGTACTTTTCTTTGGTGCGCTCGAGGTAGCCGGCGGCATTCGGCGAGTCGCTGCCGGCGATCACCAATTGAACGCTGCTGTCGTAACCCAGCAAAATCTGATGGGCTTCGATCAGGCTATCAATAGTTTTATAGGTACCAAATTTTCCAAAGGTCATGACCGTTCGGGTGCTTGGCAGTGGCTTGGGAACGCGAATCGAGAATGCGCCGTGCGGTGAGTGAAACACGTTTTTGGCATTGTATTTTCCCTCGAGAATTTTGACGTACCTTGGCATGGTCGTGCCGACCAGACTGCTGCTTAACAGCGCTTTGGTGAACAACCAACCCGCCGCCCGGGTAATGGTTTCCATGACTGGGTTGTGACCAAAACCGGCTTGCTTGAAATCCACGGTTTCCATGATGTTATGAAGCAACGAAATGCTTGGCGTGCCCAGAACCCGAGACACCACCGGCGAGAGCAAGCCGAGCGCCGCAGAAATTTTTTGGTCGCCAAAGGATGCGAATTGCAAATTGTAAAGCACATTGCTGGCACGGCTGGCACGCAGGGCGGCTTGAATTTTGAACAGGCTGAGCGGATCGTTGAAACGCCAGACGCGTTTTACCTCGAGTTTTGGATGGTGAATGCTTTCTGGCAGGTTGGTAGCGTCTGCCAAAACCGTGACTTTGGCAACCTCTGGCAAATCGAGCAAAGCTTTGACCAGGTGTTCACCGTATTCGGTCAATGTTCCTCGGCTGGGCGGAAAGGTGCTGACCACGCAAAGATGAAGGGCTTTTGCCGATTGGTTTTGGGAGGCGTTGGTTTTCATGCCCAAACAATAACATACGATTCTTACATAAATCTTACTAATTTCATTTATATCAATTTTATCAATTAACGACGGTCTTTATGGGGTGAAGGTGGGTGGATTGCCTTTGCCACCTTTTAGCAGTGGCATGACCACATCCCACTTATCACCTTTGGCTTCGGTCATTTCAAAACTGCCAGTCAATTCGCTTTGGATCAAAGCCCAACCAGGCTCGAGGTCGAGGTTGTACTTGTAATAGTCTTTTGTGCCAGTGGCGGTATCAAGTGATTCTTTTAAGCTTGCCGCACCGTTTAACAAAATCAGTTTGTAGCCAAAAAATCCTTGCAATTCGAGGTTCGCCCCAGCTTGAAACAGCGTTCCCTCGAGTTGAGGTTCACCCGTGTCGTAGGCTGCATTTTTGTTGAGGTCTTGGTAAAACACCAGTTTGACTTCGGTGGCTTTAACCCCGTCCGCCGCTTTGAGATGCCCTTCGCCGTGCAACAAACTGATGTTCTCGAGCAGCGTAAAAGCGACCGTGTCTGGGATTTTGGCGGGCAGCTCGAGTTTGTATTTATTATTTAGCACGGCACTGTCCGCAACCACCACGCCCCCAGCAATCGCGGCAAGGCGCACGGTTTGGGCTTGCAATGGGAATAACGCGCCGCCTTCAAACACCCGAGGGGCAACCGTCAAGCTCGAGGGCGCAACAGGGGTAGATTTGTTGAAAACACCTGAAACCGCAAGCCCGACGCCAATGGCAATCAGGGCAGGGATGAGCAAACGAAGGTTCTTATTCACAACCACATTTTAAGCGTCAAATCATGAAAAGGTTCTCCAGAACTGTGACAAGCGTTATTTGTTGCATACTGATTTCATGAATTTTCCTATCGACCACATCGGAATTGCCGTTCAAGACCTCGAGCTTGGCAGCCTGCCGTACTTGGCGTTGGGCTTTGAAACTGTGGGACACGATGAACTGGTTGAAAACCAACAGGTTATGGTCAGGACTTTTCAAACAGGAGACAGCCTGCTCGAGCTGCTCTGTCCGACATCAAACGACAGTCCAATTGCTGGATTTCTGGCGAAACGCGGTCAGGGAATGCACCATGTTGCGTTTCGGGTCGAGAATCTGGAGGCTGAAATTGCCAGGTTAGAACTCGAGGGGGCAGCCTTTATCTCGAATGTTCCTCGAGCCGGACGGGCTGGAACGCGGGTGGTGTTCTTAAAACCGAGCTGGGGACAGGGCGTTTTGATGGAATTGGTGCAACATGGTGTTTGAAGCTTAAAGTGTTAATACCTATTCCAAATCGTTTTTCCAGAGTAAACTCGTTTCAGCATGACCAGACCTAGCCGCAACAAGCCACCGTTTCAGCAATTGCAAACCCGCAAACTTCCCAAGAAGTTGCGTGAACAACTCGCTCCACCAGCGCCAGTCGAGGTTGAAGACCCGAAGAAAAAGAAGAAGGTGCGTCCAGCACCCGAAACCATTACCTTCACCGAAAAGATTGTGGTGCGCACCCGTCCCGAGCGGGCTTATTTTGCGGTTTATGACATGAGCAAACGCAGCCTGTGGGACAAACATGCGGTTCGATCAAAATTCATTGCCGCCGCCAAAGGCATTCCAGTGCCAACCAAACCCTTTGAAGGCGCAATGTTCGAGTTCATGATGCCGATGCGCATGGGCGGCGTGTTTCAATTTCGTTACGCCATGTTGCGTCAACCGCAGGGCTTTGCGCTCGAGGCGGTCAGGGGCGGTTTGGGCGTGCTGGTCGGCATGGCGGAATCGTTCGCTTTTGCAACATTCAAAGGCGCAACTGAGATTACCTTAACGCGCACCGTCGTCCCACGTTTTAAGCCTTTGACGGCGTACGTGAAACGCAACCACGAAAAAGCCTTAAAAGAGACGCTCGAGGGATTGCGCAAGTACATTGAAGAAAACACCAAGTAAGCTCGGAGCACTTCACCTGCCAGCACAAGCGCTCCGAGTGAGGGTTGACCAGACTCGAGACGGGTCTGCGACTATGATGGTCTGGCATGTCAACGTCGAATCACATCAAACCCAATGACTCGAGTTTTGCAGGTTTCTTACAAGACACTGCCCTGATCGAAACCATTTTGACCCTGGCGGTGGCTTCGATAGGGGCGCATAACGGTTGGTTGTACACTTTTGACGAAGCTGGCGATGAGATCGTTTGTCGCATGGGCATTGGCAAATTCAAGGGTTTTATTGGACAGCGCCGCAAGATAGGTGAAGGTCTTTCAGGCTCGGTGGTCGAACGCAACGCAACGATTGTGATCGATAATTACGATGCTTGGGCGGGCAATACCACCAGGTTTCCTTCCAACGTACTGGGGGCTGCCATCGGCGTGCCTCTGCGGGTGTTGGGCAAGGTGGTGGGCATGATCGGGGTTGGCACCGAACCTGGCCGCAAACCGTTTGCGTCTGAGAATGCCGTCGCTTTGGAGCATTTCGCAGCAATGGCTTCTGTGACCCTCGAGAATGTACAACTTGGAATGCAAATGACCTTGAGCGAGCAGCGCTATCGCAGCCTGGTCGATTCGGTGGATTGCGTTTTATGGGAATCCAATGCCGACGGTTCAAACGTCAGTTTTATCAGCCCATCGGTTGAACGGCTGCTTGGCTATCCTGTCAGCGAATGGTACAAAAACCCTCTTTTTTGGCGAGAACTGCTTCACGAGGACGATGCGACACGGGTACTTGCCGAATCTCAGCAGGCAATCACCAACAACACAAATTATGTTTGTGAATACCGAATGGTTGCCAAAGGTGGCTTCGAGGTTTGGATCAGGGAT
>JANLWR010000630.1:0-5113 GCA_031364625.1 Deinococcales bacterium
AAATCTGGGCTAAAGATCAAAAGCCGAACTTCATGTCCACGATATCTTGACAATCCAGACATTTACCGCCATGTGTTGGAATCCGACAAACGTCAACAGGTGGTGGATTTGTTCGATACAGCGAAAATGAAACACCCCTTAAGCCTGAAACTACGCTTGAGGGGTGTTTGGATGTAGTAGAGATGTCTAATTCAAAGGAAGACGTTCTACAAATCGCTTTGGCAGCGGGGTATCGAACAAATCCACCACCTGTTGACGTTTGTCGGATTCCAACACATGGCGGTAAATGTCTGGATTGTCAAGATATCGTGGACATGAAGTTCGGCTTTTGATCTTTAGCCCAGATTTCCTCGAACGCTGTTGGAGATTGATACCCAATCGTCGAATGCAACCGCTTCCTGTTGTAAAACACCTCAATCCACTCGAACACCACCGCTTCCGTCACCGCTCGAGTCCCAATCACCTTATTTAAGTCTAGCTCGAGCTTCAACGAACTAAAAAAGCTTTCAGCCACAGCATTGTCCCAGCAATTTCCTTTCTTGACCATAAAATGCACCTGTCTTGATCCTAAAGATGCACCTTCTTGATCCTAACCATGCACCTTCGGGCAGGATCGCTAACGGGCTGGGTCGCTTCGGGCATGGTCGCTTCCTGCTCATGCTCGAGATCCCCTCAAATTTCTGAACTGAGGTTTGAAACTCCTTACTCGCGTATTGAACATCCCTGTCAGAGTGATGCAGCAGTCCAGGAGCGGGTTTCCTCGTCACTCGAGCCATCTCAAGTGCTTTAACTGCCAAACTCGCCTCAAGCGTTTCACCCATCGCCCAACCCACCACTTTCCTTGAGAATAAGTCGATTACGACACCTAATACAACCAACCCTCACTCGTTAAAATGTAGGTAATATCAGATACCCATTTTTGATTGGGTTTCTCCGCTCCGAAAGCTCGATCTAAACGATTCTCGAAGAACCTAAGTGAATGCTTGCTGTTCGTTGTGACACGATATTTTCGATTGCTTTTCCCTCTCCACCCTTCTTGACCCCTAAAGACGCACCTGACGGGCTAGGGTCGCTCGAGACTTCATGATCCGCGCTATTCGAGGACGACTGGCTTTGATCCCTCGAGCTTCCAATCCGTGCTGCACTTTCAGACTCCCAGAGTTCCCTCGAGACTCCCAGTAAACCTCCTCAATGCTCACACTGAGCTTTTCGTTCTCGAGCGCTTGGTTGCTTTTAGGTCGTTTCAACCAAGCGTAATACCCGCTTTTAGCCACTTTGAGGACGTTCAACATTGGTTGAAGTAAATATTTTTCGAGGTTATCCTTGATGAACGCGTATTTCACTTGCTCTCTTTCGCAAAGCGACCATGCCCGTCAGGTGCATCTTATGGTCAAGAAGTATTTGGCTGCTGCTTTTAAAATTTCACGCTCCTGCGACCCTGCCCGTCAGGTGCATCTTAGGGTCAAGAAGACGGAGAATAAAGTTCTCCCGCTCGAGTTCCTTAATGCGTTTTTCAGATTCACTCAGAGCGACAACGCCGTGTCCAGTGAAGGCTGGTCGTCCGTTTAGCGCGGCTTGTTTGGCGTGGTTTACCCAGCGATTCAAACCAGCTTGGGAGACTCCAAGGTCTCGAGCGGCTTGACTGATGGTCATTCCGTCTTGCTGGGCGAGTTCAATGGCTTGTTGTTTGAATTCTGAGGTGTACGTTTTGATTTGTTTTGACATGATGTTCTCCAGTTCTTATTCTGAACCGAACTTCATGTCCACGAAAGCATACCCAATCCAAGTTGTCTGCGTCTGGTCACGATTCCTTCGAGCGCACGGACATGCTGGCTGGCAGGGATCGTGATACTAGGTCGCATCCGAGAGGCGAATTCGGCAAGCACAGTCGCATCAATCGCGTCGGTCTTAGCGTGTTTGCCTATCGACCATGCCCGAAGCGACCCAGCCCGTTAGCGATCCTGCCCGAAGGTGCATGGTTAGGATCAAGAAGGTGCATCTTTAGGATTAAGACAGGTGCATTTTATGGTCAAGAATCGCTCGAGCGAAATCAGCGCGAACAGCCCGCCAGGTGCTATTTTGTGAGCAAGAACGAACTTGTTTGGGATTCACCACAGCGATTGGTAAGTTTGCTTCAGCACAAGCGATCAGCAGGGGTTGCTCGAGTTCACCAGTGTATTCGCAAGCAATCAGGATTGGTTTGAGCTTCTTGGCGCGTTTCACGAATTGCTTGATACCTTTGAGTGTGTTCTCAAACTCGAAAATTTCACCTGTGGATAGGATGTTGACATCTAGTCGGGGTTTGCACACGTCAATACCAATGAATACCTCAGCTTTCATGTTGCCTCCTTGGGACGTGTTTCCAACGTTGTCCTTCCTTGCCAAACGAACTCTGGGGTCAAGAAGCGACCCAGCCCCGTCAGGTGGCGTAGTGGGGTCAAGAAGCGACCCAGCCCCGTCAGGTGGCGTAGTGGGGTCAAGAAGCCGTTCGGACTTTTTTGGAAACGAGAACAGCACAACGATCTCACTGACGGACGATCTCGAGGATCAAGGTGCGTTTTATGGTCAAGAAGGTGCAAGTTAATGGTCAAGAAGGTGCGTCTTGAAACCAAGAAGGTGCGTTTTATTGTCTAGAAGTAACAAAGGTTGAAGGTTGCTCGAGTTTGATTTTCATCTCGACATTTCAAGGTCTGGGTTCGGTATGATGGAGCATGGAACACTCGAGCACAACGAATACGACATTCAAAACCAAACACCTGGCATTCTGAACACCATTTTTTTGGATTTCAACTCGAGTTTCTCGAGGGAAATGAAAGGAGAGGGTATGAGACTTAAAACGGTTCTGGGATTCACAGGGGTATCCGTGGTCACGCTCGCGCTGTTGGTAGGGTTGTCAAAAGCGCAAGGCGATCCGATCAAAATTGGGAACGCTTACAACCTGACGGGCAGCATGAGTTCGCTCGATGTTCCTGCCAGCAACGGCGCGAAACTGGCAGCCAAAGAAATCAACGCCGCAGGAGGCATACTTGGGCGAAAGATTGAACTGATCGAATACGACGGCAAAACCGACCCTGCGACGATCACCAACATTGCCAGCCAGATGATTGACTCGGATAAGGTTGTGGCAATTGGTGGCTTTACCGATTCGGACAGCGCCTTGGCACTCGGACCAATTGCCCAAAAGGCAGGAATTCCATTCGTGACCGCAGGTGCGACCAGTCCGTTGCTGCCTACTCAAATTGGTGATTACATGTTCCTTGCGCCATTTGGCGATAACGTGCAAGCCGCTGTGGGTGCAGAATTTAGTTTGAAAAATTTGAAAGCCAAAACCTCGTACCTGCTGATCGACAAAGGCTCGGAATATACGGTGCTGCTCGGTAAATTCTTTAAAGACGCTTACCTCAAAGGCGGCGGTAAAATCCCGCTCGAGGATACTTACAAATCTGGGGACAAGAGTTTCGCGGCGCAAATCACCAAACTCAAAGCGCTGAAGACCAAACCCGCCATGTTATTCGTTTCGGCGCTGCCAGACGATATCGGAACGCTGGTCAAGCAAATGCGCCAAGCCGGAATCACCCAACCGATTGTCGGCGGCGACGGGTACGATACGCCGCTTTTGGTTCAAGTCGGCGGGGCTGCCGCGAACAACGTTTACTTCACCACGCACGCTTTGATGGACGCGAAACTTGGCAGCTCGAGCGTCAAGAAGTTCATTGCGGCGTACAAAAAAGAATTCGCTAAAGACCCAGACAATGCTTTTGCGGCGTTGGGTTACGACACCGTGTACTTGATTGCCGACGCGATCAAACGCGCCAAATCCACCGAGGGCGCAAAAATTCGTGATGCGCTGGCAGCCACCAAAGGGTTGAAAGCCGTGACGGGCACAATCACCTATGCCCCAGGCGTGCGCGTGCCGCAAAAAGGTGTGACCGTGATTGGTGTCAAGAACAAGGCGTTGTTCTTGGCGGCGGAAATGGTTCCTGGGTACGTGCCGAAGCCATAGCGTTTGGCAAAATTCAAATCTGGTTTCTCGAGAATTTGTTTGGATTTTCTCGAGAAACAATTTTCAGCGAGGAGTGTTTCATGAAGCTCTGGGATGTTTACAATCAGTATTTGAAAACGGCGACTTTCACGGATTTGACGCACGAATTCTTTCCAGGGCAGCCAAAATTTTCGGCGCTTCCAGACCAGCAGATCAGCAATTTTTTAAAACTTTCTGACGGGATGCTGTTCGAGATTCATCAGTATTCCTTTGTTGGACAGTGGGGCACACACGTTGACCCGCCGCTTCACATGCACGCAGGCGGGCGTAACGTGGCGCAGTTGGCGGTGGAGGAGATGCTTTTGCCGCTGGTGGTCTTGAATGTGGTGGAAAGTGTCGAAGCCAACCCCGATTACTGTATTCAGCTCGAGGATGTGAACGCTTGGGAAACTAAATACGGTCATATTCCGGCGGGGGCTTTTGTTGCCATGCGCACCGATTGGAGCAAACGCTGGGCTGATACAGAAGCGATGGCAAACCGAGACGCCAGCGGAGTGCAACATTTTCCTGGCTGGTCCAAAGAGGTGCTCGAGTTTCTGTTTGAACAGCGTCAAATTACGGCGGTTGGTCATGAAACCACTGACACCGACGGCGGCATTGCCACCAGTCAAGCCGACAGCACTTGGGCGCTCGAGAGCTATATTTTAGGGCTTGACCGTTGGCAGATCGAATTGCTGACAAATTTGGACAAAGTGCCTGAACACGGGGCGCTGGTCATGGCGACCTGGGCGAAACCGCGTGGCGGCAGTGGCTTTCCGGCTCGAGTGGTGGCGATCAGCGAATAGTCACAAATCTAAACTCGGAGGCTCGAGCTTGCGAAATCAGGAATACTTCATGACCAAAGATCAGATTTTACAACACCCACCGCGTTTAACCCGTTTTTGTTGGGTGGACAACGCGGGTATTTCTCGAGGCAAAGCGGTTTGGCGCGGTGGACTCGAGGGGGCGTTGCGGGGCGGTGTGGGGTTGACGGTCGGGCAGCAAGGATTGCCGATGATGTTTGATACCGTAATTCCCGAGACGGGGCTTTCTGCCGTCGGTGAGGCGCGAATCATGGCTGACCTCGAGACG
>JANLWR010000679.1:0-7388 GCA_031364625.1 Deinococcales bacterium
TCGAGATTTCGTCGCTATAAGCATTGTCGGTGGCAAGCTCTGAGGTTGTCTCGAGCGCCTCAAAGTGGGCAGGCTGACGGTGTACCAGCGATACCGCACCGATAGCCGCAATCAAGAGCAGAATGCTAACCGCTTCAAATGGCAGCAAAAACTTGGTGAACAACGTCTCGCCAATTGCCCCAGGCGTACCACCTTGCAGCGCTGCGGTTGCCGTCTCGAGGTTCTTGGGGGCTTTAAACTGAAAGGCTGTCAACGCCAACGCCGCCGCCATGACGATACCGCCCGCAATCGCCACGGGTTGCACCCAAGGCAACGGGTCAGCGCCCGACATTTGCGACTCGTTCAGCAGCATGATCACAAACAAAAACAACACCATGATCGCACCCGCATACACCATCACCTGCACCGACGCCAGAAATTGCGCGTGCAAGGTCACATACATCATCGCCAGCGTCAAAAGCGTCCCGACCAGCGACAGCGCCGAGTAAATACCGCTCTTGAACGTAATCGTGCCAATCGCCCCAGCAATCGCCAGCACCGCCAAAATCACAAAAACCACCATCAGCGCTTCACCTCATTCAAAAGCTCGAGATTCGGTTTGACGCCCACGCCAGACCCTGGAATGGTGGATACGCTGCTCGAGCGATTCTTGTTCGCGTTGATGGCTTCCTCGACCTCACGGCGCGGCGTGACCACAAAACCACGTTTGACAGGCTTGGATTTTAAGGCGGCTTCACGGCGTTGAGGTTTGCTGCCCTCGACACCCACGATCATGTCTTCTTTACCGTAAACCATGTCACGCGTTTTATAATCCGCCATTTCAAACTCATTGCCCAAAATGACCGCACCCGTCGGGCAAGCCTCTTCGCACATGCCACAAAAAATGCAGCGCAACATGTTGATCTCGTAAACGCTCGCGTGACGTTCACCCGCGCTGAGGGTATTGCTCGGCGTGTTTTCTGCCGCCTCGACGTAAATTGCGTAAGCCGGACACGCTGCCGCGCAAAGTGAACAACCAATGCACTTCTCGAGTCCGTTCGCATGACGCGTGAGGATGTGACGACCACGGTAACGTGGTTGCAATCTGGCTGGCGTTTCGGGGTAGGACACCGTGACAGGCTTGGTAAAAAGCTTGCCCAGTGTGACCCCCATTCCTTTGGCTATCTCGAGAACACCCATTATGAAGAACCTCCAGTGGTTAGAACGTTATGAAAAAAAATATTTATCATTTTGTTTATTTAAGCTATTTGCCATCCTAAATTAGCAAATTGAAAGTATTTCATTATCTCTTTTAGCTTTTAAAATGGCAGATTTGAGTATTTTTATTCTTTCTTCTAAACGAGTAGTTAGTACAATACCTTCAAAATTCTCTTCTAAGCTATTTTTTAACCAATATTCACTTAGCAAATTAACCTCAAGTTCAAGTTCAGTAAGTTCATTTTGACTATGAATCACAATTCCGTTCTCATAGATTTTTGACAAAAGAGTTAAGCTTAGTTTTTTTGCGGATTCAAGCCAGTAGTTATAAAATTCACTATCACTAGCAATCGGTTCATCATAAGTTACATACTTATTTTCATTCTCGAGCCATAAATCATGTTGAGTATCGTCAACTGGTGGTTCTTTAATTTCATGAGGAATTGTCACATACACTCGAAAACTCATAAATTATCCCAAACCTATTCTACTCAATCTCCAGCCACCGCTCGAGCAACATTTATTTCCCTGGACGTAAAACTTTCTCTTCTTCTGGTCTTAACAGCACTGGCTCTGGCAAGTTTTCACGCAAATCCATGTAAATCATTGGCTCTTTAACTGTCTTCTGCTGTATTGAATGTTGTATATCTCGAGCAGCATCAATTTCATCAAACGGCGACCAGATTTCAACATATTTTGGGTATTCATCTAAATTGAGTTCTGAAGATAAAAGCACATGATCCGTGTCATCTGTTATCTGCGCCCATTCTTCAAAATGAGTTTCGCCAAGCTTTTTCAAACGGGCTTTGCGTGCTCCATGCTCGAGCAACACCAATTCCTCATCGGTCAACTCTTCAAATTGTTCAAGCATTTGCGTAACGCTCATGAAGCTACCTCTATTTGCTTAATAGAAAAAACGCCACGATCCCTAAGAAAACAAACATGGAAATTCTTAAAAAAATCATCTTGCCCTAAAATAAATCGAACACGATCATGCGATGTCCAAGCAAAACCAAGCTTGATGTCAGCCAAGTCTGGAATTTTGACAAGCAATTCAATCACTCGAGTTTCGCCATCAGCATTTCCAGATAAATTCGGACCGAGTTTCAAACTGTCCCACGACAAACCCAGCTTACGTCCCAAACTGTATGGTATGACATTTAAACTCGAACCAGAATCAACCAAAGCATCTTCGGTGATAAACTTTTTGCCCTTCTTAAATTGCACTGGTAAAAGCGGCATGAGTTGTCCAAAAGGAGTTCCTTTGTACGAATAAATCATGAATCTTTCGCCTCGAGATATTCTCTTAAAGAAGGGGTATTTTCAGGCAAAATAATAGGTTCATTAAAAAAAACCTGTCCTGTACCTAAACGTTGCGCAAATTCTTTCTCGAGATTACGAAGTTTTTGTTCTTGCAACAGTTCAATCAGTGCTTCGATTTCAGCACCCGAGAAATGCTTGATTTCCTCAACAACTTGCGTAAATGGCATAAAACACCTCCAAACCCTATTCTACTCAATCCCCAGCCACCGCTCGAGTTTTCACGTCCACCTTCTGCCAATCTCGAGAATTTGAGAACACAATCATGGCAATCACGACAATCACACTGAAACCACCCAAGTACCAGAGACTCGAGTTTGGAAGAAAAGCTTTGTACGCGGCGGTTGCCAGGGTGTTGACGAGTGCCACGGGGAACAAGAATTTCCAACCGAATTGCTGCAACTTGTCGTACCTCATGCGCGGTAGCGTGGCGCGAACCCAGATGAAAATAAACAACCACAACCCGATTTTGGCAAACAACCAAATGAACGGAATGTTCGCAATGGTTTCGCCCAAGAACGCGGGTCCTTTGAAACCACCCATGAACAAGGTGCTGATCACGGCGCTGGCGGTAATCATATTGACGTATTCCGCCATTTGAAACAATGCCCATTTGATGCTCGAGTATTCGGTCAAGTACCCCGCGACCAGTTCTTGTTCGGCTTCGGGAAGGTCAAACGGGGTGCGGTTGGTTTCGGCAAAGCTCGAGATGACAAACGTCACGAATGCCACGCCTTGGAACAAGATCAGGATGCCGTGTTCGGCTTGCCAGTTGACAATGCCGACAAGGTTCATTGTGCCTGTCAGCATCAAAAGCCCAAGCACGCTAAGTCCCTGCCCGAGTTCGTAAGAAATAATTTGGGCGCTCGAGCGCAAGCCACCAAAGAGCGGGTATTTACTGCCCGAAGACCAACCCGCCAGGAAAATACCGTACACGCCCATGCTGGTGGTTGCCAGAATGAACAGCAAACCAATGTCGAGGTTAAACACCCAAGGGTCTTGCCCAAACAGTGATCCTTTTGGTCCTGCGGGAATCGCACCGAAAGCCGAAAGTGCCATGGTGATGGCAATAAACGGGGCAAGCCAGAAGATGATTTTGTCGGCGGCGGTGACGACCAAATCTTCTTTAAAAATTGATTTGATCGCGTCGGCAACGGGTTGCAACAAACCGAGCGGACCGACACGGTTTGGACCTGAACGAATTTGGAATCGTGCCAGCAGACGACGTTCGATCAGGGTCATGTAAGCGAATGTGGTTAGCAAGCCCAGAACGACCAGAACAGCTTTTAATAGCGTGTAAAGGATATCAGTTAACATTCAAGCCACCTCGAGAATCTTGTGCCAACACTGGGTACGAGCGTTCATTCACAGCATATTTTTCTTCAACACCGTTGCGAGTCAATACAATTTTCAACGAAACGGTTTTATCAAGATTGGCTTTGTTTTCATCATTGATGGTATCAAATTCAAACCAAACCCTATCGGTTTCCGTTTCCAAACCCGAAGGTTTGAGCTGGGCAAATTCCTGTCCCTTTTCATCCTCGAGTGAAACAACAAGTTGAACTTTGTCTTTGGTCAACCCTGGTTCGGAAACAAAAACAGAGGTCGAAAAAATTGAGTATTCAGTTGGTCGTCGATTCAGCAGAAAGCCTATCGAATTACAAAAAAAGTACGTTTTCGCAAGGCTTGTCTGAAGCATCATTTCACCTTTTGTGGGTTGTAATTTCAGCATGATGTTGGGGTTTAATTCGTGCCTCGAAATGCCAAAGTAAGCACCGTTCGTGCATGTTTTTTCGTGCGTGGCTTTATCGGGTGCAAACATGGCTCTTGCCCAAGGTTGAGCGCCTGGAAGAATTGATGCGCAGCTCGAGAAGAGCGCGGCGAGGGCGAGCATCGAAAACATTTTTTTCATCAATCATCACCACTTGCTGCAATTGCCACTTTTAACACGGCACTCGAGCCAACAACATCACCCTCGAGCGCGGGAAGATTCGGAAGGGTGGCAGTTGCGGACACTCGAGCGATGACAGTACGGTTTCGTCCGTTCACATTCACCTCGAGCTTTTCGCCGTCTCGCACACCCAACTTGCTGGCATCGTTGCTCGAGAGCATCAGGTTATCAAGACCAATGGATTCCCGAACCCTGGCACTGCCCGTCAGCATTTTTTCTTGCCACATGCGCGGGGTCAGCAGCACATCTCCCCCACCAACGCGCAAAGTCGCGGCGGTTTTGACGGCTGGTTTCTTGCTTGGGATTACGCCCTCGAGTGGAATGTTTTCAAAATCCAGTCCGAAGCGGATGTTCAGTTCACGTTGGGCGCTGCGAGTGCCGCGAATCTCGAGTTTGACATCAAGCGCATCTGCAAGTGCGGAAATTGCGCCGATCAAATCCATGCTTTCGCCACCGTTGACGGCGGCTTGTTGAACTGGCAGGAAGCGTCCCTCGAGGTTGACGGTTGTGCCGCGTTTCTCAAAGTTGCTCGATTGCGGCAGCACAACATCGGCTTTGAGTGCCGCGCCCGTAAGTTGCGTGGTGTGAACCACCAGAAACTCGAGGTCTTTAGGACGTTCTGCGGCAAAACCAGAAATAAACGCGGTTTTCAAGCCTTCAAACTGCCCGTAAGTCCGTCCGTTTTGTCCTGGGGTTAAATTCAGGAACTCGAGTCCAGCGCCGTTTGCTGCCGCAGGAATCGGTAGGATTTTTGCGCCAAGTTTTGCGGCTGCCGCCAGCACACTTGCCGCGTCGCTCGATAAAGCAAACGAACCGAGCACGATCACAGGATTTTTCGCGCCAGCCAAGAGTTTTGCCGCGCTCGAGATGGCGGGAGTGGTTTCAGTATTCGAGTTTGATTTGCTAGCCAAAAGTTGCTTCAGAAGCTCGAGTTCGCCACCAACAGCATAAACATCACTGATGCCCGCGTGTTCCATTTGCTTCACGCGAATTGGCGCGAACACCGCCAGTTTGTCGCGCTTGCGATCCATGCGTTCTTTCAGGCGCAAATCTGCCAGCGCCGTGCCGTGGTTGTACTTCAGGTCACTGACCACGCCCTTCAACATTTCCTCGATTCGGAGGTACGTCGTGCCAGATTCCTCGTACAAATCCGCACCAATCACAATCACCGCATCGGCTCGAGCCACCTCGTCCAAGGTTGGGCGGTTCACGCTCGAGAGTGCCGCGTTCAAACGCGGGAAGTGATCGACATTGATCGTACCAAGTGCCGCCGCGAATTTCTCGAGTGCCACACCTTCCTCAAGCGTGATGTCCGCGCTCGAGTACACGCCAAGTTTGGACTTGTCGGTGCTGATAAGTCCAGCTTTGATTGCCGCAACCGCCTCATCCCAGCTTGCAGGCTCAAGCTTGCCATTCTTACGGATGAAAGGCGTTTTCAGTCTCGAGTCGGCATCCACCCACTCGTGACCGTACCGCGTCGCGTCGTTGATCCAGATTTCGTTGACGCTCGAGTTGTTGCCCGCCCGAATCCGTTCGATGCGTCCCGTTCGTGCGTCCACCCAAATGCTCGCGCCGTCGGCGTTGTTCATGGCTACTGTTTGCGTGCGGTCATATTCCCAGTTGCGACCTTTGAAACGCGCCACATTGTCGAGGAGCGCACCCACAGGGCAAATATCGCCAATGTTGCCGCTAAAATTGCCGAGGTTGCGACCCGCCAAATCCTCGGATTCCATGCTGTCAATGTAGGTGTGACCGCCGCGTTCGATGAAATCCAGTTTTTCCTCGCCAGGAATTTCCTCGAAATACCGCACGCAACGCTTGCAATGAATGCAGCGTTCCTTGTCGAGCACAATAAAATCTGACAGCGCATGATGCTTGTCGGCATGGCGACGGGTGAACTCGAAACGCGCCTCGCCGTAACCGTACTCGTAAGCACGATCCTGCAACTCGCACGCGCCGCCCTTATCGCAAGTGGGGCAATCGAGCGGGTGATTGATGAGCGTGAACTCCATCATGCCCGCCTGGGCTTTGACCGCCGGCGCGGAGGTGGTCTTGATGACCATGCCCTCAGAAATCGCCAGGGTGCAACTGGCAACCGTGCCAGGGAAGAAGAACAGCTTCGGTTGACCCGTCGCCTCGTCCATGATCCACGAGCCATCAGGGTTTTTGCGAGGGCTGCCCGCCTCGACCAAGCACATGCGACACGCACCGACGGGTGACAGGTACTCGTTCGAGCAGAAGTACGGGACATCAAAACCCGCATGGAAGAGCGCATCCAAAGCGGATGTGCCGTTGGCGACTTCGATTTCACGATCATTGACGATTACTTTAGGCATATTTAAACTCCAGAGAGAATTTAGTTGAAAAATAACTCATAACCAATGGGAAGCAGCTTACTAAATACAGATACAATTAGATTCTTAGTAAAAGGAAAATAAAGAAAAAAAGTGAATACCATAAAAAAAATACTATACTTTAAATCTCTACTACGGGATTTTAGCTCATGTTTAGATTCTTCTTCAAAAACTTTACTTTCTCGCAATTTTTGTTCTTCAGATAAGTTTTCCTTACCTATAGATAATTTTTTTATAATTTTTAAAATTGAATTTCTACGGGCATAATAAGCTATTAAACAGATAGAAAAGTAAATTATAACCAAAACTTGTACTATAGTATCATTTATATCTCCAAAAAATGATATTCTCCTTTTTGAAAAACTAGAATTTTTTATCTCTTCAGATCCAATTATTGTTCCAGTCACTTTAATCGCTTCATCCGAAATCCCATTATGGATAATCTGAACAATGAAACCATCATCTCTATCCAAAAAGTCAAAATCAATAAAGTATTCATTAAAATTCTTTGGATTTCTGAGAAGATTTATACTTGAAACTGGTCTCTTTTCATATATTTTTTTAAC
>JANLWR010000687.1:0-1747 GCA_031364625.1 Deinococcales bacterium
GCCCGGGTACGCCCAAAAGTTTGTCCAAGCCATCTCGCAACGCCTTGATGCCGACACCGCCCAAAAGTTTCAACGCACAATGGCACTTTCGGTTGGTGTTTACACCGCGCAACGCTAACTGTGCGCTTTGCGCAACGCTAACTGTGCGCTTTGCGCAACGCTAAGGAATTAGGATTTAATAACATCCCGATTTCGTGGGAAAGGGTGAACACAAGGTTCACCCCTACAGCACGACGTTTTTCTCGTAGGGGCGCTGCTTGCTGCGCCTTGCATTTACAGAAGTTATTTCCGACCAATTCCTAACTGTGCGCAACTCGAGATTTTAGGACTGGCTGGCTTTAACCTGCCAGTCTCGAGTGATTTGCCTTGCCGCCTCGAATGCGATAATGCCCGCACTGACCGCCAGGTTTAAACTTCTTCCAGCGCCAGGCATTGGAATCCTCACGCTCGGGAATGCTGCCAGAATTTCTGGCGGTAAACCGTCCGATTCGCGCCCAAAAACCAAATAATCATTTTCCTGATACTCAAAGCCCGAGTACACTGTTTTACCCGCTCCAGAGGTCAAAATCACCCGCGCCGCATTGTCCAAACTGGCGCAGAAATTATTCCAACTGGCGTGTTCGATCAGTTCAATTTGCTCAAGGTAATCCATGATTGATCGCCTAAATTGCGGATCGTGAAGTCGAAAACCAAACGGACGAATCAAATGCAATCTCGCACCCAGCACCGCGCACGAACGACCAATGTTGCCGGTATTTTGCGGGATTTCGGGCTGGTACAAAACAATGTTTAACATTTAAGACTTTAAATACTCGAGCACCAATTTTGCCGTGTCAACCAGTGCGTCGGTGTGCGTGCGCTCGTAGGCGTGGCTGGCGTCCACGCCGGGACCAATCAACGCCACTCGAGCCTCCAAACCCGCCCCCAGCGCCGCACTGCCGTCCGAGCCGTAAAACGGGTAAATATCAATTTTCAGATCAATCCCAGCCTTGCTCGCCAAGCTGCGCATGTGGTTCGAGAAGCCGTGATCGTAAGGTCCGCTCGAGTCCTTGACGCACAAAGTGCAATGGTGCTCGCTCGAGGTTTGACCCTCGCCCATGGCCGCCATGTCAATCACCAGCAACTCGTGAATGTCCCCAGGAATGCCCGCCGCCGCGCCGTGTCCGACCTCTTCAAAGTTCGAGATAAAACAGTGCGTGTCCGCGCCAATAGCAATTTTATCCTCGAGCACCAATTTCGTGACCGCCAACAAGACCGCCACCGCCGCCTTGTTGTCCAAATGCCGCGACTTGATGTAACCGCTCATTAGCACCTCGGTTCGGGAATCCCAAGAGACAAAATCGCCAACCTCGATCCCAAGCGCCCGCACGTCAGCCTCGTTTCGAATGGCACGACCGTCCACCGTGGCATCCAGTCTCACCTCGATGGTGCTGGCAGAACGTTTTTGCTCTCCGACCTCTGACCCCCAAACATGGGTGCTCTGTTTGGTCGTGACCACCGTGCCAGAGACGCTCGAGCCAGCTTGGGTGTGCACCAGACAATACTCGCCCACAATGGTTGACCAGTCGTAACCGCCCACGCGGCTCAGGTGCGCCCGACCATCGGTATTGATTTCTTTGACCATTGCGCCAAGCGTGTCCACATGCGCCGCAATCGCCCTGGGGTTGCCAGCGCCACCAGGAATCGTCCAGAGCAACGCGCCTTTTTTGCTGCGGCGACTCGAGACACCCAAAGCCTTCAATTCGTT
>JANLWR010000376.1:0-2158 GCA_031364625.1 Deinococcales bacterium
GCAACATCGCGCTTTAAATGCGTGTCATAAGCCCGCCAGACCACCGCCATGCCGCCCTCACCGACGGGTTCGCGCAGCAGGTAACGACCGCCCAGCATGACGCCAGAAGTGTCTGTAATTGTGATATCTGACATCATAAAAACCCCGTACCAAAGTCTAACCTGTTCTTTTAACCTAAATCTCGAGGTTTACAAACGCATGAACTTGTTTACATCACATCATCAGTTCGGTAAATTCCTCTAACAGTGCCGTCGCCGCCAGTACCGTGCGTGCCGTGACAAAAATCGTGTCTTGCCCGGCTATTGTGCCAACAATATCATCGCGGAACAAACGATCCAGCACGTAAGCCACACCAATCGCGTGACCGTCAGTGGTTTTTAAAACCAAAATGTTCTCGCCGCGATCAACATCGTGAACAAACTGTTTGAAGCGCATTTTTAACTCGTCCATGACATCGCTGGCTAAACTCAACGGTGCAAGCGCGTAGCGGTGTCTACCCTTGCCCATCGGCAGCCGCACCAAGCGCATTTCGGTGATGTCACGGCTGACCGTTGCCTGTGTGACCAACACGCCGTCCCGCTCGAGGTGTTCGACCAATTCGGCTTGGGTTTGGACAAATTCCCTAGAGACAATGTCTTCAATTCGTTTATGACGCTGTTCTTTGGAAAGCATAAATATAAATATACAGCATTTTTATGCAACTCAACCCAGTTTAAACAACATTCCAGGCTTTTATCATGACTTGAGTTCAAGAAACGCTAACGCTTCCAACTCACACTCGAGATACCACCGAACTTCTCGAGCGCCAAACAATGAACCCCAGCAAAGTATTGGACTCCGCAATCACGGTGATGAAGTAACCCAACAGTCGGGTTTCTCGAGCTTCTCACCATCTCGGGTGCGTCCAGAACAATTTTTGATTCGAACGAGGCACTCATTGACCAGCCAACAATTTTCCTTGAGAACAAGTTCTTGCTCATGGAACAGCACTTAATGGGCTACGTGCTGCATAATTATTCCAGCAAGATGAGATTTAAAACACTTCAGAACATCTCGAGTTCTTCGCGGGTTTTTCTGGTTTTGTCTTCCATTTCGGGTTCGACCAGTTTGAAGCTTTCCACGTCAAACAAGCCACGGTCGGTCAGTTTGAGGCTAGGAATCACGGTCAAACCCAAAAAAGCCAGGGTCATGATTGGGTGCGGCAACGTACAACCCAAAACCCGAGCGATGGTTTCAAATTCGGTTTGGGCTTTCAAGAGGTCTGCCGGGTGCGCATCAGAAATTAAACCCGCAATCGGTAAGGCAATGCTGGCGGCAACTTCGCCGTCTTCAACGATCACCGCGCCGCCGCCCATACGCTCGAGTTCGCGCACGGCAATGACCATGTCGCTGTCATCCACACCAGCCACAATAATGTTGTGGGCGTCGTGAAGTACCGTTTGTGCCATTGCGCCGCGCCGCAAGCCAATGCCTTTGGCAAAACCGACCCCCGTGCGCCCAGTGCCGTGATGGCGTTCAATGACCGCGAGTTTGACCAAATCGCGGTCTGGATCGGCGGCATGCAGGTTTTCAGGCTCGAGTTTTCCAGTGTAAATCTGGTCTTTGTGTACGACCATCACGGGCAGAATGTGATGATCGTCTGGCGCGAGTCTCGAGATGTCCCAGTGCTCTGGAAGTTTGATGGTGTTTTCAAAAGAAGTTGCATTTTCTGTCTCTTCGTTTTTATCAATCAGTTTGCCGTCCTGAGCGACAATTTCACCACCAATCATCGTCCATTCGGTTTTAAAGTCGGTTAAGTCATCGAACAGCACCAAGTCTGCGGGTGCGCCAACCTCGAGTTTGGGTTCTGCAATGCCGAGCACCTTGGCTGGACCGGTGGTGAGGAGTTCGATCAAACGCTCGAGTTTGAGTTTGCCGGTCTTGACGAAGCGCGTGTACAGAAGCGGAAAACACTCTTCGATGTTCGCAATGCCAAACGGAGCCTCGAGAAAATCTTTTTCTTTTTCGGCCTTCGTGTGCGGCGCGTGATCCGTACCGAGGCAATCGACCGTGCCATCAAGAATGCCCTCGAGCAGCGCGTCGCAATCCGCTTGGGTGCGGAGTGGTGGCGCGACCTTCAAGAGCGGTTTGCAGAAGAAGCGTTCCGTCTCGAGCAGTG
>JANLWR010000378.1:0-16819 GCA_031364625.1 Deinococcales bacterium
CTCGAGATTGGCGGTGAGGAAAACACCACGAATTTTGAGGGTTTAAGAATAGAAAGCTTTATGGTTTTGTAACTCGAGCATTGGCGGAATACGGATTACGCAGCGCAGTAACACCAAACACCGTGTACGGTTTGCTCGAACTTGTCAAAAAGTAAGTTTCTCGAGATTTGAAAAGAGACGCAAAGTTTGCGCCTCTTTTTGTTTTGAAATCATTCAGGGATGGCTAATGATTAACTTTGGTAACAAGGTTTTTGTGTTTTGCAACGAATCACTCGAGTAAAACACATAAGGCAAACACTTAAAACTCGAGACAGTGCTCACGCCACCAGCATTAACAGCTTGAATTGCAAAACACACCTCATGCCCTTGCAATTCAGGAGCATCAGGCTTGCTCTGAAACGTCACCACTGCGCCACCTCGAGACTCCAAACCATGCGGTACATCACCAGAAATCTGAACTGGTTGACCATCAAAAGTTGCACTGAATTTGTACTTTTGGGCATTGCCAACCTCGAGCCAAGATAAGAACATTCGACCATTGCTGGACATTGCCGCAGTCAAACCAGATGGAACTTCTGGAATTGGAAGGGCGGGACCAAAAAATAGTTCGAGACCATTCTTAACCCCTCGAGCAAGTGCAGTACGAAAAGTTGGATCGGTCATTGCCGCAGCATCTAGCGCGTTGGTATGAAATCCAACTTCGATAATAACCGCAGGCATTTTGGCATAACCCGTTTCGCCATATTGACTGCTGCCAACCAAAATAGGATCACCCCAGTTCAAATCTGCTCGATCTTGACGGATTGCAGCCACAACTGAATTGCCCAAATCTCGAGCCAAATTAATACTTTGAACCAATGATTCATTCGGAATGTCGTCAGTGAAGGCTTCAGTGTTGTAATACACTCGAGTTCCACGAACTGAACTGTCTGTTGTAAAAGCGTTGCTGTGTAAACCAATGAGTGCGTCAACATTCAAATAATTAGCATAAAAAGGACGCACACGAATATCCCTGCCATAATTACAATCATTGTCCCACTTGTTACCTTCCGAATTCCAAACATGATCTGGTACACCCAAAGCCTGGACATGATGCCGTGCAGCTTCCTTCCAAGTCTCAAGACCAGAAACACCAAGCCCAGCATTCATGTTCAAATCCCGTACCGAAGAAACCAAACTTCCAACCGTCGTTAACGCCGAAGCGATTGGGACAGCCATCTCGAGGTTGTTCGGGTCTTCGTGCAAAAAAGCTCCATCAAATGGAGGAATCGGACGTTGATATTTCCAATTCCCAGTATCAAGTTGCGTGAATCCATGTCCAGGATTCAGCATGACTTTAGCCCCAGAAATACTACTCGGTTTTGCCCTCGGGTTTGGGTACACTACCCGTGTTGCACCCCCGCAAGCAAATCGAACTTCGGGTGTTGCAGTGCGTTGCCAATCAAATTCAAAATGATTCACTTGCTCAGGTACAGTTCGTAACGCATCCACCACTCGAGATTCAAGTGATTCAGAAAAACGCCCTGCCAATTTCACCACGGTTTTATCCGCAGTCAATTGCAATCCTAAAACCCGAGTACCTGAACCTTGCAAAGCCGTATTGACCGCATTCAAACTCGAGTTTGAAAGGTCGGAAGTGGTTTGTTGATTGCAAGCAATAATCCCAACGGTCAGCATAAACACAAGAAAGATACGCATCATGAACTCACAGTGCCGCAATTGGAATTTGCGTCCAACGGGTTGTCTTATCGCCCATTAAGTCCAGAATTGTAACAACCGTATCTTCGGTGGGTAATTTGAACTCAATACGAACTGGAGTTGGAAGTTGTGATGCAAAAATGGCATTGAAATATTGACTCCAACCGCCGTTACCTTTCATCGCAAGACCAATGGAAATACTTGTTCCGGCACTGTCATAAGCTTTAAAAAAGTTCCCTACATATGCGTCACCAAACCCAAAATCAGTCGCACTTTTATTCGTCCAGATAAAATTGCAAATCACGTTGTAGTTCGCGTCGTTGTTCTTTACACAACTTTTGAGTTCGACACTAAACGAAGCAGACCCTCTCGAGTAATCCACGATTTTTGCTGTGGTAGCCGTTTGCGCTGAAACTACGAAGAAGCTTGAGAGGAACAGTAAAATCAGTAATTTTAACCGCATAGAAACTCCTAATAATTTTCTCTAGGAAACTCGAGATTTGAAGGCTAAAATTTGAAATCAATGGCAAGACCTGCTGAGAAATAAACCCGAACTCCACTTGCACTTGTTGAAGAACCAGAAGCCGATCCACTGCCTGTATAAAATGACAAACCCAGACCAGCATCCAAAGTTAACGAAACCCAAGGGCTAATTTTGTACTCCAAACCAGCCAAGCCGTGTGGTCCAATATCAAACGTATTGATATTTACCGTACCGCCAAAAGCAACTTGAGTTAAACTAATCCAAATAACGTGTAACCCAGCACCGTAGAAAAAATTAAATGACCCTGATTCGTTCAGTGGCGTATGCCCAAGTAAAGCATCTGCTTGCGTAAAGAAGTAAATTCCACCAAACGGAATGGCAATCCCAGAAATACGCAAACCTGTACCCACGCCAAAAACGTCATCGAATGTGAACTGTGCGCCAATGGGTGCTCCAAGACGAATACCAAATGAATTGGCTTGAGCCAAACCAGATATTGACAGAAACACGATCAACATCAAAAAAACCTTTTTCATAAAAACTCCTTTGAACAATAAAAGGGATTCTCGAGCCGCCAGCACACTGCACGGCTCGAGGCGAACAACGATTTTTAGAAATTATGGTAACGAAATTGTGACGACAGGATTACTGCTTTTCAGCGAAACACCAGAGTAATACTTGTACGTTGTGCAAACGGATGTTGCGTAATTGCTCGAGCCTCCAGTGTTTTTAGCTCGAATTTGTACGCACAGTTGCTTGCCTTGTTTAGCGGTGTCACTTGGGTTTAAATCCCAAACCAAAACCGCAGCACTGACTCCAGAACCTCGAGCGTTAACAGGAGAACCAAAAACCAAAGCGCTCGTGTCGAACGTTCCAGTAAATTCGTATTGGTCTGCGCCCGTGCTTTCATTCCAAGAGGCGAAGATTCGACCATTCGAGGAAACGTTTAAGGTCATGCCAGTTGGAATGGCTGGAATGGCTGGAAGTGGAACAGTGCAAACCCTCGAGACACTGACCGTGCTGGTACTGCCTGCAATGCTGACACTCGAGGTTAGCGTTCCTGCGGCGGTACATGCTGGTGCGGTCACGGTAATGGTTGCGCCCGAGCCGTTGGCAAGTACGCCAGTTGCTGGGTTGACCGTGAACGAATTTGTGGCGCTTAGTGTGTATGTTCCCGAAGCTGTGCCAGTGTTTTGCAAGCTGAACGTGTTACTCGAGGTTGCACCGCCGACAATGCCAGCAGGAAGGATGAGGCTCGAGGTTGAAGGCGTGAAAAAAGAAACGCCATTGCAAACTCGAGTAACAGAAATTGTTGTTGTTGACGAACCTGTTACAAACCGCAACGTACCATTCGTAGTTCCTGGCGTTGAACATGGTACTACCATAAGTGCGCTTCCAGTCGTTGAACTACCAGCAGCTACTGTTGTTGAAAAGCCTGTTGCACTTAGCCAAGCATCATCAGAACTGAATGATGCAAATGTTCCAGCGCCTCCATTATTCCGAATTGTGAATGATTGCGCGGCTGGTGTAGCGCCCCCTACTGTTCCTGTGAAAGTCATGGTTGTTGGTGTGACACTCCAAGCAGGAGGCACTATGGGGTCGGGTGCAGCCGGAATAATCCAATGTTGATTTGCAGTTTCAAGACATGAATACGCATAAACTCGAGCGAGCGAAGCCCAATTGGCAGTATCTAAACAGTAATTTGTTCCCTGAACACGAATCTGCCATTCTCGACCAGTTGTACCCATGCCTTTGTCAATAAAATCGAATTGCTGATCGCCGTCAGATGCGCTACAAGTGTACGGATTTGGATAAACCCCATTACCCAAATTTGGGCGGTAAAAATTAAGGCAAATATTTGTGCCTTTACGCCTTATCATCCAACCAGGATTGCCACCAAAATCACCAGGTTTGAAGATGTCCCACAATTGATCTGGGTCGCTCGAGTTTGTGGTGAACAGGTTAAAAACGTTATCACCAAGATTGAAATTAAGCGCTGTTGTTGCGCCAGCTTTGCCAATCATTTCGTTTGTAAGTGTAACTGGAGGGCAAGTCGGTGGACAAGGATTAACTACACCACTATTTTGTGAAGTATAGCTGTCTAAAGCCACAGCGTAGCCATCTGCTCTTCCAGCCTCTATTATTTCCTTAAATTTAGTTTTAGAGGTCGAAGTTCCAGTTGTATCCGTATAAACTTGCAAATGTAAGTGAGCACCAGGGACAGTGCAAGCAGAGTTTCCACAAGTATTTCCAGTCGCACCAGAAACACCCAAAGCTTGCCCTTGGATAACCGTTTGATTTATAGACACTGTAATGCTACTTTTTCGCATGTGCAAGTAGTAGGCTCGAGAGCCATCTGAATGACCGACTACAACATAGTTTCCATTGGCTAACAAACAACTACCACCGAGGTAACACGATGGGTCCCAATCTCTCCCGTCTACTGCGTTAAGAATTGTTCCAGCACGAATTGCACGAATTTCAGTTCCTTCGGGCATACCAAAATCAAGCGCAGCCACATTTTGGTGAGAGAATCCTCCATAGTAACCTTGAGTCACTTGGAATGTTGAACCCGATGAAAATGGAAGCAAATAGGTAAAATTATCGTCATGAATTCTAGTCGTTGGATTTTGATATTGAGAAGCTAAGGAATCGTATGTTGCTGGGTCAAAGTATTCGTGTGGTGGATGAGCAATATTGGCTTGGCTTGTAGGTGGTTTTATTTGTTGTCCGCAACTCGCAAGCAGCAATAAAAACGCTGCCACGATCACCATTTTTTGGTATTTCATAATTCCTCCCATCATCAGCATCCGCTCGAGCAGACAACCGTCGTAAAGTTAAGGGTTAAAGGTGCGGCGTTCACGCCTCCACCAACAGCGTTTAAAACCAGGCTTTGCGCTCCCAGGGGTACGCTCGAGCCTGCTTGAATCACAATTGCGGCTTGTGTGGCGCTCGAGAGGTCAGGGCGGTAAAACACGCGCACTTGGTTTGCGCCACTGCCAACAATGCTGCCTGTTGCGGTGATGCTCGAGAGTGCGTTAGCGTTTGTGGTGAATGGCGCGGTTTTGGTGAGGTAGAGGTAGTAAAGTGCGTCCGCATTTTGGGCGATCACAATGTTGCTCGAGGCTGGGGCAAGGCTGAACATGCCGCCATTTCGCATGATTGAGAGTGTCGCAGATTTTTCGTTTCCTGCGGCATCTCGAGCGTAAATAACAATGGTGTTTAAGCCAACGTTAAGTGCTGCGTTGAAATTCCAGCTTATTGTGCCTGGTGCATCTAACTTCGAGCCTCCATTGATGGTGTATTGGATTTGAGTCATACCCACGTTATCGGATGCTGTTCCACTGACTGAAATACTCGAGTTATCTGTATTGCTGTTGGTTGGACTCAAGATTAAAATGCTTGGCAGAATGGTGTCTACTGGTGCTGGGTTGGTGGTAAAAGTTGCGGTGACATTTTGAGCTTGGTTCATGGTTATAGTGCAAGTATTGATTGTTCCAGTACACGCGCCGCCCCAATTGCTAAAGCTCGAGCCTAAATCTGGTGTGGCGGTCAGGGTGACGCTCGCATCTTTGGCAAAATCAAAAGCGCAAGTTATTCCGCAGGTGATTCCTGCTGGGTTGGAGATGATGCTGCCTTGTCCTGTTTTGCTGGTGCTCAGCGTGTATTTTGTTGTGGCTGGAGGCACAGGGTAATTGATTGTGATAGCGCTCGAGGCTTCGGTACTGCTGCCGTTTTGAGCGTAGACATGAATGGTGTTTGCGCCTGGGTTGAGTCCGACACTAAAAGAAAAATTACCAGTTGCCGTTAGTGGGTAGCGTGGTGTGTTTGCATTATCTGTATAACTGAGCGATGTGACTTTGCCAATCACGATGCCTGCGATTGTTGCTGATGGCGTAGTGAAATTTTGTCCTGCTATTGGCGTGGTGATCGTAACAACGGGTGCTACTGGCGGCTCTGATGGAGGAGTGGTTATTGATGGGCAGGCGGTGAGGCTGCCAATTAAGAGTAAAACTGTGAACAAGAGTGATGGTTTCATAATGCCTCCTTTGATGCTCGAGATTGCTTGGGATTGCGAATGCACTTTTTTGGCTTGTGCATTACGTTTGACGACGGAACGAAATCACGCTGTAATTGATGTAAACGGGAGTTGCGCCAAAAATTCCGAAGGTAATCATGCGAAGAATGGCTTGTCCGCAACCTGGATTCTCGAGTACCCCTATTTGGTCTATGCGGTGGAATTCCCAACCGTCGATAGCCATTTGGTTGACGATTGTTTCGACGTAGTTCGCGGCGGCGTTGTTTGCGTCTTTGCCTGTGGCTTGAATTCGTGATGGGATTTGCACCATTTTGTAAGTGAATGCCATGCTGGTCTCCTTTAAATATCGGCGTAAATAACGGTTTGGTCGCGCAGTTCATGGTTTTCGGCGTAGTTTGGTGCGTTGATTGTGACGCGGTAACTTCCTGGTGGGGCGTCAAATGAAACCCTGCCGTTTGCGTCGGTGCGTCCGTCTCGAGAGTTTTGGTTGAGCATTCCAAAGTAGATGGAAACTCGAGCATTGCTGGCTGGGGTGTTGTCTCGTTCGCGGATGATTCCGATGGCGGTCATGTTTTCTCCTTTTTGGTGCAATGTTTTCCTGGCGTTGCGTCTTACTTAAACGCAACCATTTTGGTGTTGAGGATTTTTTGTTCCTCGAGTTTGAATCTAACCCAGGTCAATAGTGAGTCATGGGTTATTTGAACACGGCACAGTTATCGCTTGTTAACATAGAATTCTCGAGAAAAGCCCTTTATGATCGTATTTTTGTTTAAGCGTATTCTAAGTTTTTCTTAAGTTTTGGCTTTGTTCGAGTTGACGAAATCCTATTATCGTGTTTTAACATTGTTCAAATGACCAAGAGAGACTTTAAAAACATTGGTTTGCTTCAATTGGAAACAGTCTCAGGTCGGGTGTTGTTTGAAGGTGTTGCACTTCCAAAAGTCACCCCGCATTGGGCTTACGTTTACGGTTTGTTGGTCTTGCGGTTTCTCGAGGGAACGTTTGAGATAACCAGTGACGAAATTGCACTTTTACCGACTTGGGTGAATGTCAGCAAACCAAGCATTGGTCCGAGTTTGTTTCGGCACAACGCAGCCATGTCTAAACAAGGTTTTGATTTGATCGTGTCACCCGAACGCGAGGGTACAAAACGATTTTTTTTCAATAAACACCGTGTCACTCGAGTTACTACCGATCTCGATAACCCCCCCCTGAGGTCTTGGTTGGGTTTTTTGGAAAAACGCGAATCTGGTGTGATCGCCAATTTTAAGGCTTCAATGAAGCTCGAGTTGGCAAGAATTATTTTTGAGAAAGGACGTTACAGTGAAGTTGAAAGCATCTGTCAGGAAGTCTTGGTTTTAACGGGGCGGTTCGATGACCAATTGATGGCTTTGGCGCAAATTGCGTGGGTGAAAGCTTATATTGCCTCTAAATCTGAAAGTCTGAAAGCAATCCAAAAACTTCAGGACGCGTTAACGTTTTTCAAAGCAAATTCGTTTGAAGATGAGGTCAGTCCTAACATTGAAGCTCGAGTTTGGATTCAAACGGCGCGTCATTACTGGCGGCATCGTGAACCGAACGCGGCGGTAAAAGCGTTAGATTGTGCCGAAAAACTTTTATTACCCAACGACGATATGGAATGGGCTGGGGTGCATACGGCACGGAGTTTTCTGGCGCAAAACGCTGGTAAATTAGATCAGGCGGCGTTTCATAATTTAGAAGCTTTTGCGGCTGCCTCCAGGGCGCAATGGCGTTTAAGCATGGCGTCGCAGGCGACGAACCGCAGCGCGATTTTAATGGAAATGTACCAACGCGATAAAGCCATCAACGAAGCCATTGCAAAAATACATTTACTCGAGGCTGTCCAGTGGTTAATGTTGTCAATTGAACTTGCGGATGAAGTTGATATCAGTGGGGCTGCCGATACCGAAATCAATTTAATGTTGATTCACACTTGGCTTGGGCAATTTGATGAAGCACAAATTTGGTTTGGAAAAGCTGAACGCTTGATCAAAGCTTCAAATCAAACCCAGGATAAAGCCGAATTAAATTTTGAGGCTGCCGAACTCGAGGTGGCGATTGGAAATACCGCCGCCGCCTTCACGCGGCTCGAGGTGGCAATTGGTATTTACCAAGAACTTGGAATGCGGGTGCAATTGAAAGCCGCTAAAAAGCGGTTGCTCGAGTTTAAAACACTTTATCCGATTCAATGATAGCTCGAGAAACGCCGTATTACTTGGCATTCCTCGAGTTTTGACTACGGCTTGTTTTTAGTGTTTAACGTGTTTTGCTGGCGTCGCGGTAAAAATTCTCGAAACCACGCACGATGGCGTTCACAATGCTTTTTCGACCTTCAACACTGCTCATTAAACGTAAATTGCTTTTGTCGGTTAAGAATCCAACTTCGATCAACACTTGCGGCATTTGGGTTGGACGGGTCACGGCAAGGTTTTGGTAATGCACACCGTCATCACCCATTTCTGGAATCACTTTTAAAGCGGAACTCTGAACAGCTTGCGCCAAGTTTCGTGCCATTGGGTTGTAATAATACGATCCCCAACCTCGAGAATTCTTGGGGTCAGCCCCGTCGGGCAAAGCATTCGCATGAATTGACGCGAAGATGCTCGAGTTTGCCGCGTCAGCGATTCGGCTGCGGTCAAACAAATCAACTTCGACATCGCCGGTGCGGGTGATGGTGACGTTTGCGCCTTTGGCTTTTAAGGCTGCCACCAGTTCGATTCCGATGCCGAGCACAATTTGTTTTTCGGGTTGACGCAATGCTCCCGCACCGCCCGTGTCTTCGCCGCCGTGTCCAGGATCAATCGTGATGTTCTGCCCTTGAAGTGGGTTCGTGCGGTTTATTTTGGGTGCATCACGAATCTCGAGTACAAAAACGTTGCCGTCAAAGAAGGCTTTGTAGCCCCAGAGTTGATTTTGTCTCAGGTCGATTTTGGCTGTAAAAATATTGTTCTGATCGGTGTACCAACGAAGGTCTTTGACAATCGAGTCGTTGGTTGCAAAGTTCATGTAGTCCACGTCTCCCAACGTGTAATACAGTTTTACCTCGAGCGAGTTGCTGGTTTCGTCAATCCAGTGCGGGACAATATCGGTGGTTAAAAATCTGACTTGGGTTGCACCAGGAATGCGTTTGGTGACAATATCGGTGAAAATAGTGTTCGGTTGTGCCGCACCTTCGGGCAGCAAGATCATGCGGTCTTTGCGGATAAAAACAATCTGCCCAGAGTTAAGCTTGCACCTGTAAGTGTTGGACGCTTCACCGATGACCGAAAACTTAGCGCCTTTGCGTGGGTATAAAACATAGGCATTTCCAACCCCGTTACGGGCGTTGTTTGTGCCGCTCGAGATTCCTCCTGCGCTTGGTTCGCCCGTGAACAATCCAACTCGAGGTTGACCGATTTTTACGGTGATTTTACCGTCTGCGATGGCGTTGACGGTCACACCATCTTTACCCGTCAACGAAACCGTGACGGACGCGTTCTCGAACTGGTCGCCCGATTGCAAAACGTAAGAACCCTCGTACTGACCCTGTAAGGCTTGCTGCTCGGCGGGTGTTCTGAAACCGAGGTAAAAATCTTTGCTGCGCTCGAGCATCTTAACGGGCGTTTTATCTCCAATTTTAAAACTGGCAGTACCGCCAGGAGCGCCCTGAAAAGAAACTTGAACGATGTCGCTGTTAAACGTGTAATACGCCGCGTCTGCCAAAGGCGTGATCGAATCCGCAATGATTTTGGTTGGTGTTTCGGCAAGTGATGTTGGCAGGTTTGACGTGATGGTGTACTCGAGCTTTCCTGTTTCTCCTGCCAAATTTGTTTGCATCAACAACGTGTTCTTGCCCGCTTGCAAAGGAAACCATTCGATAAACAAACCATCTGTTCCAACATCAATACTTTTTCCGTTGATCGTTAAATCTGCGGCTGCTGTGACCGAACCCTCGAGCAGTACATGATCGAAACCCACGCTGTAATTGTTTGGTGGGTAAGCCACGAACACATCGGGTGCGGCGAGTGCGAAACTCGAGAGTATGCCAATAAATGCAATTGCTAAAGTATTACGTTTCATATTGCGCTCCTTGAGTTATTTCATTCAGAAGTTTAACACTGATAAATCAGTTCGCAGTATTTTTGCCGTCACTTGGATTCAACAGAATTGAAGCTTTTACGGTTATGATCCCAACTCGAGGATTGTATGCGATTACTTCACACCGCCGATTGGCACGCTGGACGCAACTTGCGCGGCATTGACCGCACCCCAGAAATCCGTGAGAGCCTTCAGGAGATTCTCGAGATTGCGGTGTCCGAAAAAGTGGACGCGATTCTGGTGGCGGGGGATTTGTTCGATTCCCCCAACCCCAGCGCCGATGCCGAGGCGGCGGTTTACGATTTCTTTCTCGAGTCTGGAGCGCTTGGCATTCCGAGCGTGGTGATCGCGGGCAACCACGACAGCCCGCAGCGTCTCGAGAGTGTTTCAGGGCTGTTAAAACGCGTTAAAGTCAGCGCGTTTGGCGTCATGAAAGCCGATTCAAAAGCGTTTGAACTCGAGCTTGAGGCTGGGAAATTGGTGGTGGCTGGACTGCCGTTTTTAAGTGAGCGTCGTTTGGTGAAAGCCGCCAGTTTAATGGACGGCGAGTTTGACACTGGCGTCTGGCGGCAAAAATACCGTGAAGGCATGGGGTTTTTTATTGACAAACTCAGCGCTGGTTTTCAAACCAATGCCGTCAACGTCATGATGCTGCACACCACGCTCGAGGGTGGCACGCTTTCGGGTTCGGAATTCTCGTTTTTTGTCACGAATTCTTACGCCATCAGTCCAGACCAACTGCCCTCGAGTGCGCAGTATGTGGCGCTTGGGCATTTGCACAAACCGCAACGACTCGGCGAAAATCCGTTGATTGAGTACGCCGGCAGCATTGTGCAACTCGATTTTGGCGAGGCGGGCGAACAAAAACGTGTCAACCTGATCGAAGCCTTCCCAGGTCGTCCCGCCAAGGTTCACAGTATCCCCCTGACGCGCCACAAAACCCTTAAAAACGCTCGGGTCAGCTTGGATGGTCTGGAAAGTCGTCTCGAGGAATTCAGGAGCTTTAACGGGCTTTTAAAGGTCACGGTCAAACTCGAGCACCCAATGCCAGGACTCAAAGACCGCGTGATGGGCATTCTGCCAAATGCGGTGGCGGTCGAGGTCGAACTCGAGGAAGGCAGCGCGGCAAAACGGGCGCTCGAATCGCAATCCACCCAAAGCCTCGAGCCGATAGAAGCGTTTAAAAAGTATTATTCCGAAAAACGCGGCAAAGATGTGCCGAGCGATGTTCAAGCCGCGTTCCTCGAGTTGTACGCGCAAACGATGGGTGAAACTCGAGAATCTGAAACGCTGGTCTGAAGTCACGGGGTAAATCTCGATGATCCCGTAAAATACCCCATGCCTCGAGTTCTGGGTTTTGACGTTGGACGTATTCTGGTCGTGGTGTTCATGGTTTGGTACGGTTTTCTCAACCTCGAGCATCCAGACCGTTGGTTGTTTCTGGACAACGTCAATTTGATTATTCACGAGGCTGGACATGTGTTGTGGCGCATTTTTGGCGAATTCCTGTACTTTCTTGGCGGCTCTTCAACTCAAATTCTTGTGCCGCTCGCGTTCGTGGTGTACTTCTGGCGCTCAAACCAACGGTTTGCGGCTTGCGTGGCAGCATTTTGGACTGCCAGCAGCTTGTTCAATCTCTCAGTGTATATCGGCGACGCTCGAGCGATGGAATTGCCGCTTCTGGGTGGTGATAACGTCCTTCACGATTGGAATTGGATTCTCTCGAGTTTGAACGCCCTGGGTGCAGATCATTTTCTCTCGAGCATTGTCTACGCCACCGGTTTGTTGTACTTGGCACTCAGTGTTTTTGGTGGTCTGTACTTTGCCAAAGGTGACGAGATACCCTTACCGTGGGAGTTGAAACGCGCCATGAAAATCTCGAAAATGCGAAATCTTGGACCAAAATCTGAAGCCATGCTCGCCAAAATTGGAGTCAACTCGAGCCTTGACCTCGAGCAACTTGGTGCGGTGGAAGCGTTCAAACAGTTACAAACCTCTGGCGAGAAAGTCAGTTTGCTGATGCTTTACGCCATGCACGGCGCTCTGACCAACCAAGCTTGGGAAATGCTGCCGCCCGACGAAAAGCAGGCTTTGAAATTGGCAGTTGAACAATAGCGGTTTCTCTCGGGGCGCGATAAGCTATCAGTCTTAGGAGTCTCTCTTGCGTCCCATCAAACTCGAGTTAACCGGTTTCACGTGTTTTAAAGAACTGCAATCGATCAGTTTTGACAACTTGGAATTGTTTGCGATTGTCGGGCAGACGGGCGCGGGCAAGTCGAGCATTCTCGATGCGATCACTTATGCGCTGTTCGGTGAAACCTCACGGTTAGGCTCGAGAGGGCTGGAACAGCTCGTCTCTCAGGGTGCGAATGGAATGCAGGTGGCGCTCGAGTTTGAATCTGGCTTTGAGCGTTTTCGGGTGTCTCGAGCTTGGAGTATCAAAGCCGCAGAGCGCCAAGTGCGCTTTGAAAAATTTGACGGTGCGCGTTTTGTCACGGCGGTTGAAGGCGTGAAAGTCAAAGATGTGGCGGGAGCGATTCAAGCCGTGGTGGGCTTGGATTTTGACGGTTTCACGCGTGCTATTTTGCTGCCCCAAGGCGAGTTTGACCGCTTTTTGCGCGGCGATGCCAAAGAGCGCCGTGAACTTCTAAAAGGTTTACTGAACTTGGAGCATTTTGAAGCCATGCGCGAACGGGCGAACTCGATTGCCAGGGATGCCAAAGCCCGTTCCGATCAGATTAAATTACTGCTCGAGGGTGAGTACGCGGGGGCGACGCTCGAGGCGAGTGAGGCGCTGGAAACCGAACTCGAGGCGTTGAAAGTAAGAATCGCAGCCCTGGCAGTGCAACTCGAGCGTGATCGGGTATTGCTTTCCGAGGCTCGAGAATTGCAAAAATGGTCTGCCGAACTCGAGCGGGTGAAACTGAAATTAAAAGCGCTCGAGCTTCAAAATTTAGAGGTCGCCAGTGCTCGAGAACGCGCTGTTTTGGCGAGGCGGGTGGCGTTGGTCATGCCACTCGTGACGGCGCTCGAACGTGCCGAAATAGGTTTGCAAAAATCCAATCAAGAACTTACCCACGCCAAACTCGAGCTTGAAAAAGTGAGTGCGCTCGAGGTCAGCACCGATGCCAAGTTGGATGCGGCACGTGAGGCGGCGGAGATTCTGCCTGAACTCGAGCATCAAGCGGGTGAGCTGGCGTCGTCGATACCCAAACTCGAGCGTTTGCGTGCTTTGGGTGGAAATTTAGAGTTGACGCATTCATCGCCTGCGGTTTTTGGTGAGCGGCGCATGGCGGAACTCGAGGAACTGAAAGCCAAACTCGGTGATTTTAAACGGGCTGTGAACGACGCTCGAGATGCGAACCGGGATTTGAGCGACGCGAAATCAAACTTTGAGAAATTGGGTTCGCAACTCGAGAAACTGAAATCTGATTTAAGCATTTGTAAAATTTCTGGCACGGAAGCTGGTGCTCGAGTCAAAGAGCTTGAGGGCGATTTAACCCAAGCCAGACGTGATGAGGGTGCGGCGGCATTAACGGTTGGTTTAAAAATTGGCGACCCTTGCCCAGTCTGCGGCACGCCGTTAAAAGTCCTGCCCGCGCAATCCGAGTCTCGCATTCCCGATCTTGAAAACCTTCTCGAACTCGAGCGGGTCAAATTGCTTGACTTGCGCAGCGAATACCAACGGCTTCTAGAATCGCAAAAAAATACGAACATCAACTTTGAAAAAACCCAAGTCGAAACCGAAAAACTGATGCGTCAGTTAAAGCAAACCAGCGAACAAGTGCATTTGATGAAACTCGAGTTTGAACGGGCGCTCGGCTCGGACGAAGACCCAAAAACGCTGCTCGAGGACACCCGAAATCGTTTGCTGGCGGGGTTGGCGCTCGAGATTCGTGAAGCCACGGACGGGCGTGACCCCGTGGCGGTGATTGCCGAACTTTCCAAACGCCGCAAAAAGTTACAAACTGATTTGGATTCGGCTCGAGAATCACTCTCAAAAGTTCAAGCCGCCAGCGCCCAAGCCAGAACCGCACTCGAGATTGCCGAGAAAACCGTGCGGGAAAGAAGTTCGGAACTCGAGGAGCGCCAAACCGAATTGAACGCGGCGCTCCTTGCCGCCGAAATCGCCAGCCCTCGAGAAGCCCAAAAAGCAGCATTGCCTGAAAAAGAAATTCTGAAACTCGAGGCGCTCGAACGTGAACACCTTGAAGCTTTAAATGCTGCGCGAAACGATGAAGTCAGGATTCTCGAGCAACTGGCGGGACGGGTTTTTGATGCCCAAGTTTTAACCGAACTCGAACGCGACGTGAGACAAGCCGAAAATGATCAGAAAACCACCAACAGCGAACAGGGGAGACTCGAGCAACTGCAAAAAGACGTACAGGAGCGCCGCGCCAAATCCAAAGAGTTAAGCCGTGAACGGAACCTACTCGAGAAGCAATACGACATTTATGCGGCGCTGGCTGCGGATTTAAAAGGCAATGAGTTTCAAGAATTTATGCTCGAGGGTGTGCAACAAGAATTGCTGGCTCGAGCCTCCAGCATCATGCGCGAAGTTACCCGAGAACGCTACACCTTAGAGTTGAAAGAGGGCGAGTATGTGGTGCTGGACAATTGGAATGGGCTGGATGCGCGAAGCGTCAAAACACTTTCTGGCGGCGAGAGTTTTATTGCTTCGTTGTCTTTGGCGTTGGCGCTCTCCGATTATCTGGCGGGACACAAGGCTTTGGGCGCATTGTTCCTCGATGAAGGTTTTGGAACACTGGACGCCGACGCGCTCGATGCCGTCTCGAGTGTGCTCGAGGCGATTCAAACCCAGGGGCGCATGGTCGGTGTGATCACCCACGTTGCCAGCCTTGCCGAACGCCTACCAAACCGTTTGGTGATTGAAAAAGGACAAAGCACCAGCCGCGCCCATTGGGAATCATAAATTCCCTATTTTCTTTTCGCATGACGCGCTAAAATGCCCGTCATGAAGTTCTTCACCCTGATGACTGCCAGCCTGTTGCTGTTTGGCTCGAGTTTTTCTGTCGCGCAACAATCCGCCTCGAGCGCCAACACCGAGATCAGTCTGCCAATGCTGCCCGAAGTCGATGTCCAAGCCGATCAAGCCGTGCGCGACTGGTTAAACAAAAAATTTGAAACCAAAATCACCCAACCCAACGTCAGCGCCTCGAGCGACCTGAACTCGATTTTGAAAGATCAAATCAACACGTTGAAGAAAACCTTGCAATTCTCGAACGTGCCACCCAACCCTCGGGTGAATTTTAATTTGCGCTCTGTAGAACAAACTGGAAATTTACGGGCGTACTCTTACCCCATTGCTTCGGATTACGGCGACGAAATCTTGACGGTGACGCTCGAGAACACCAATTCGGGTTTTGCGGTGCGTTCGATCCAATCTGGTTCGACGGCTTCGCTGATCCCAGATTTTGTTTCCCAACCCGTCGGCATGTGGATTTTTCTGACCATGACGGCTTTGCTGGCGTATGCCACCATCGCGCCGACCATCTGGCGCACCTGGCTGGTGCAGGGTTTAAGGCTGGCAAAAATCCATAAACGCACGTTTATTTTGACCAACGTTTTGCTCTACGGCGTGTACTTGTTCGGTACGGCATTGGGTTTTGCCTACCCCGATCTGGTGCAAACCGTGGGCGAGTTTTTGGGCGGCGCTTTGGCACGCAGCGGCATTACAGACACCCTTAAAGCCGGCGTGGTGAATGCCGCGTTTGGCATTGCCTTAAACAATGCCAGGGCTGGAATTTTGTTCGGCAGTTTTATTCCTGGCAGCTTGTTTGCGATTCCAGCCTATTTGTTTGACACCGCGCAATTTTTTGTTTACGGTTTTGCACTTGCGCCCGTGACCAACGCCGCCGCCTTTTGGTGGCACGTACCGACCATTATCCTCGAGTTGCAAGCCTATATTTTTGTCACCGCCAGCGCGGGCGCGTTTTTGGTACGAATTCTGCGCAAGCAAAGCTATGCCCAAAGTTTTCAGGGTTATCTCAAATGCTTGCCGTTCGCGTTTACACTGCTTATTGTTGCCGCGTGGTACGAAGCTTTCGAGATTTTGGTGTTGATTCCAACATTTGTCAAATGAAACGCCAAATCTCGAGATGGATTTTTGGAACTTTCGGTGTGCTGTTGGTCTGTTACGCCATTGCTTTTGTCTGGTTGGCAATCCAAATCAAAGACGACGCTCGAGCATCTGATGCCGCAATTGTGCTTGGCGCACGGGTGAATTACAACGATCACCTCAACCCTTGTTTGGTCGCTCGGGTTGAACAGGGCGCAAAATTGGTGCGGGATGGAATGGCAAAATTCTTGATCGTCTCGGGTGGTAACGATGTCGAGGACGGCGCAAATGAAGCCAATGCCATGCGTGAAATCGCGCTGGCGGCTGGAATCTCGAGCGAGCAAATCATTCTTGAACCCAAAGCCACCAGCACCTTTGAAAACCTCGAGTTTTCTCAAAAGATTCTCGAGCAACGAAAACT
>JANLWR010000749.1:0-6041 GCA_031364625.1 Deinococcales bacterium
GTACCGACTTGTCCTGTCGTGAGTGATGATAGCACCTTGCGCCTCCTCCTATTAGGAATTAGGAATGGTTAAATGGGGCAAAAAATGTAAAACAGCCCATTACATGGGGAAACTAACGCGTCACACTCCAAACCTTTGACACTCGAGGCTCACAACGAACGCGTGGCAGATGTCATCACCAGGGTTGCCCACGAAGAAAACGTTGACCTGATTGTCATGGGCACGCACGGACGACAAGGTTTTGACAAAGTGCTGCTCGGCAGCGTCGCAGAACGCGTGGCGCACCTGGCACGCCCTCCAGTCATGCTGGTACGGGCGGGACAACGCTTGCATCAACAAGAAAAACGCGCACCAGCCAGTCTGGGGAAATAACAAGCCGCTCGAGGGTCTGAGCGTACTTTTCGGGTTGAATACTTTTACCCAGAACTTCAAGGAGACTGTCATGAACACTGCACGAACTGACCGACCACACGCCATTCACTTCCAACGCAGCAATCTCGAGGAGCAACTTGCGCGTTTGCGTGCCGACGCGCCGATTCGGGCGCATGGACGCGACTCGCTCACACTGATCCGCGATCCTGGTTTTGACCTTATTTTGGTTGCCCTGAATGCTGGCGGGCAACTGCCCGAACACAAAGCACCCGGTGCCATCAGTGTGATTGTGCTTGATGGTAAAATTGCCTTCAGCGCCAACGGCGAACGGCTCGAGCTTGGACGGCACGATCTGGTCACGCTGCCTGCCAAGGTCTTGCACTCGGTTGAGGCGCTCGAGGAAAGCGCCATTTTGATCACCATTGCCGCAGCCGTCACGCACACCGACCCAATCGGTCTTGAGGGCGAACGCAAAACACGCCAGTAAACACGGTCAGCAATCTTGACGAGGGTACGGTGCTGGTCTTGGTGAGCAAAATCAATTCAAACAAATCATCTCAAAGTAACCCGTGGGAGAACATCATGAAAATTGGAATTGTTGGCGCAGGTGCAATCGGTTCAGCCGCAGCAAACGCCATCGTATTGCGTGGCATCGGTGACGAAGTGATTCTGGTAGACGTAAACCAAGCCAAAGCCGAGGCGCAAGCCGCAGACGTGCGCGACGCCGCCCTGACCAAACGCGCCACCAAGGTCAGCAGCGGCAACACCAGCGATTTGAAAGACGCCAGTTTGATCGTACTGACCCCAGGTTCGCGCCAAAAAAATGGTCGTGATCGCAAATTGCTGCTCGAGGAAAATTCTGAACTGTACCGCAAACTGATTCCAGAAGTGCTTGCCGTTGCCCCCAAAGCCGTGCTGTTGGTCGCATCGCAACCCGTGGACGCCCTGACCATGCTGACCACGCAACTTGTGCCAGTTGACGCCAAAACCCGAGTGATCGGTGTCGGAACTGCCCTGCAAACCCTGCAACTGCGTGCCGCCATCGCCCGCAAGCTCGAGGTGAACTTTGAAAACGTCCACGGTTATGTGATTGGCGAAGAGGGCAACATTGGCGTCGTGGTCTGGTCGAGCGTGACCGTGGCGGGAATGCCGCTCGAGACGTTCTTGAAAACCAGAAATTTAAGCTGGAATAACTTTGATTACCAAAGCCTGACCGATGAGGTCGTGCGTTCCAACCAACGCGTGATCGAAGGCAAAGGCGCGACCTCTTACGGCATTGGTGCGCTGCTTGCCGACATTGCGGACGCGATTTTGCACAACACCCGAAATGTTTTTGCCGTCAGTGCCGTGACCAAACCCGACGAGGTGGCGTTCTCTCTGCCGCGATTGCTGGGCAAGCACGGCGTTGAAGAAACCTTGCACCTGCCGCTTTTGGGGCAAGAGCAAGAGAAGCTCGAGATGACGGTCAGTGATTTGAAAGCGAATCATTTCGTGGCGTAAATTTTGACTCGAGCTGCGCAGGCAGGCAAAAAGTATTTGCCTGCCTGGTTTGTTGCATTTGGCAATGCCAAAACTCGAGAGACACTGTTGAGCGTTTTACAATTGTGGGAATTGTTCCGAAAATGGGTTCAGCACTTTAACGCCTCTGAATACTTGCCCAGCGTTTAAGTCTTCCGAAAAAACGTATTCACAATTTGCTTTTTCTGCGGCGGCGACAATCAAAGAATCCCAAAATGAAATTTGAGACAATATACTGATGTCAATTGCTTGCTCGATTAAATCCAAATCGTTTTGAATCACTTCCATATTATGAAAATTATGGATGATGCTTTTAGCAATGATTGGATCGAGTTTTAGTTTTGTTGTCGCAGTGACATAAAACTCTTTAACAACTTGTGTTGATATCACAGGGAAATGTTCATCAACAATTTTTTTCAGTATCTCTCGAGCTTTGGCTTGTTTGACTAAATCTTTGCTGTCAATTGAATAAACAAAAATGTTCGTATCGATAAAAATTTTAGACACGGTAAAGTTCGTCTCTCGTCCATGTTTGACCCTTAGAAGATACTTTTACTTTATCCATAAGCATGAATGTATCGTCCAACCATTGAACAGAAGTCGGCTTCACTGTTTGTTGAATCAGTTTCCTGACCAAGACATTGAACGATATGTTGTGCCTGTGAGCATACTCTCGACCAAGCTTCAAAGTATTCTCGTCGATTGATAGCGTAATGTTTTTCAATTCCACACCTCGACACACAGTATATGTGTACACGTAATTACTGTCAATTTTTTTCTAAACCAAAATCCAAAATCCTTCTCGAGTTTCCTCAGCTCTCCGTTGGGCGTACCAACAACACCGGCACGTTCGCGTGATGCACCACACCCTCACTCACACTGCCCAGCAACAGGCGTTCCATGCCAGCTCGAGCGTGGGTCATCATGACGATCAAATCGGCGTGAACGTCTTTGGCAGACCCCAAAATAACGTTGTGAATCTGGTCGGTGTTGGCGTGCAACAGGCTGGTTGTCGGTGTCAATTCCTTGCAGATTTCGAGCGCCTTCTCGAGCGTTAACTTTCCAGTCTCCTCGAGTGATTTCGACAAGCCTGCGGCATCAAAAGCGCCGTATCCTCCGAAGGAATCGGTGAAGGGCATTGGAATGTCCTGTACGACGTGAACAAAATGCAGTTTCGCGGGTAACTCGAGTGCGAGCGCTTTGGCGTTCTCAACGACTTGAAGGCTGTTGAGGGTGCTGTCTATGGGCACAAGAATTCGTTTGAATTCGGCGCTGGTTTGTGCTCGAGAAACCATGACTGGAATATGTGCCATCCGAACCACGCGCTCAGTCACACTGCCCAGCAACATTCGGTTCAGTCCTTCCCTGGCGTGCGTGCCCATTAAAATCAGGTCGTAATCTTTGTGGTTGGCTTCTTTGGCAATCGCATCGCCAATGTGCATTTCCAAATCGGTGATCAGTATCTCATCGCCAACCACACCTTTTTCCAGCGCATGGTTTTTCCAGGTGCTCAAAATCCCTTTGGCGTAAGTGCTGGTGTCGAGTTTGGTCATGACGTAAGTAAAGGTCACTCGAGCGCCTATGCGTTTGGCAAAGTCCAAACCCATTTGGGCGGCTTGTTCGCTGCACGGTTCGGGCACCACTGGGATCAAAATATGATTGAACATGAATCCCTCACTCTCTGTGACCGACAAAGGCACGAAGCACGTCGGTGGTGGTAATCACGCCGCGCAGTTGATCGCCGTACATGACGGGCATACCGCCAATGTTGTGGTTCAGCATCTGCTCACTGGCGTATTCGAGCGTCGCATCTTCGAGCACAAAATGAATCGGGTGCGACATGATTTCGCTGACTTTTATTTTGGCGACCAGGTAATTGATTTCCCAGATTGAAAGTGAGGTTGCGTCGGATGGCATGGCTTGTTTCACGTCGCGGTCTGTGATGATGCCAACGACTTTTTGGTCGTTGTCAACCACGGGCAATCGTCTGAAGCCGCCCTTTTTCATCAATTCGCTGGCGGCGTGAAGGGTGGTGTCTGGATGTACGGTAACGGGGTTGGTGGTCATGAATTCGCGGACTCGCATAAAAGAACCTCCTGAACAAAGCCTAGGTTTTTGCGATTACCAGGGCATTACCAATATCTCGAGCACGCTTTGTAATGCCTTGGTAATGCCTGCCCTCGAGACTTCACGGGTAAGAGTTCATTCGAGCCAGATGCTCGAGAACTTTCAGGAGGAAGACCATGCTGATTGCCGAAAAAAACACAACGCCAAGTTTTGTCAGTAACGCCCGTCTGCTCGAGTGGGTGAAAGAAACCGAACTGCTCTGCAAACCAGACAACGTTCATTGGTGCGACGGTTCGCAACTCGAGTACGACGCTTTGTGCGAGCAGATGGTCAAGACTGGCACGTTCATTCGTTTGAACCCAAGCTTGCGTCCAAACAGTTTTCTGGCACGTTCAGACGTGAACGATGTGGCTCGAGTCGAAGAAAAAACTTTTATTTGCAGCCTGTCCAAATCCGACGCGGGTCCGACCAACAATTGGATGGCTCCAAAGCAAATGAAAGCGGTTTTGACCCCGTTGTTCGACGGCTCGATGCGCGGTCGCACCATGTACGTGATTCCGTTCAGCATGGGTCCTGTCGGTTCGCCCATCGCGCACATTGGCGTGCAAATTTCGGATTCGCCTTATGTCGCGGTGTCGATGCGCATCATGACCCGAATGGGCAACAAGGTGCTCGAGGTGCTGGGCGACAACGATTTTGTTCATTGCTTGCACAGCGTCGGGATGCCGCTCGAGCCTGGGCAAAAGGACGTGTCTTGGGCTTGCAATCAAACCGATAAGTACATCTCGCATTTCCCAGAAGAACGCAGCATTTGGAGTTACGGTAGTGGTTACGGCGGCAACGCGCTTTTGGGCAAAAAATGTTTTGCCCTGCGGATCGCCAGCGTCCTGGCTCGAGATGAGGGCTGGTTGGCGGAGCACATGCTGATTCTGGGCGTCAAAGACCCGACGGGCGAAAAAACCTATGTCGCGGCAGCCTTCCCAAGTGCCTGCGGCAAAACCAATTTCGCCATGCTGATTCCACCCAAACCATTTTTGGACGAGGGTTGGGAAATCACCACCGTCGGCGATGACATCGCCTGGATCAAACCTGGCAGCGACGGCAAAATTTATGCCATCAACCCCGAAAATGGTTTCTTTGGGGTCGCCCCTGGTACGAACACCTCGAGCAACCCAAACGCCATGGCGAGCATTCAAGAGAACACGATTTTCACCAATGTCGCCCTGACCGACGACGGCGACGTTTGGTGGGAAGGCATGACCAAAACCCCGCCCGCGCACCTGATCGACTGGACCGGGCAGGACTGGACGCCTGACTGCGGACGAAAAGCCGCGCACGCCAACTCGAGGTTCACCGCACCAATTTCGCAATGCCCGAGCATAGACAGTGAAGCCGATAACCCTGCTGGCGTGCCGATCAGTGCCTTTATTTTCGGTGGTCGCCGCTCGAGCGTCGTGCCATTGGTCTACCAGTCTTTCAACTGGAATTACGGTGTTTACGCCGCCGCCACGATGGGCAGCGAAATGACGGCAGCCGCCGCCGGCAAACTCGGTGAGGTTCGGCGCGACCCCTTCGCCATGCTGCCTTTTACCGGCTATCACATGGGCGATTACTTCAACCACTGGCTCAACTTCGGGCGCAGCATTCACAACCCGCCACGAATTTTTAACGTCAACTGGTTTCGCAAAGACAAAGACGGCAATTACTTGTGGGCTGGATTTGGCGAGAACATGCGCATCCTCAAATGGATTGTCGAACGCGCCCGAGGACACGCCGCCAGCATCGAAAGCCCACTGGGTTGGATGCCAACTTACGACGACATCGAGTGGCGCGGACTTGAGTTCTCGAGAGAAGATTTTGAAAACCTGATGAGCGTGGAACGTGACTCGTGGCAGCAAGAAATTGTTGGTCACGACGAATTGTTCTTTAAACTCTACGACAAACTGCCCAAAGAATTTATCTTCATTCGTGAACTGATCCTCTCGAGCTTATGGCGTGCGCCAGAACACTGGGGTTTATCGCCAGAGTAAGGGACTGTAGCTCACCTGAAGCCCTCATCCGGCTTCTTGCCCCTGACAGCAGCA
>JANLWR010000766.1:0-2673 GCA_031364625.1 Deinococcales bacterium
ATAAACCTCGAGACTGCCATGACCGTGGTCACAGGTTTGATGCTCGAGAAAAACTCGCCGTGCACTTTGGTCACGGCTTCCCAATCGTCAATGTTGGTGAGAATGATTCTTGTCCGAATGACATTCTCGAGCGGAACACCAAGTTGCGCCAGTGCATCACGAGAAATCTCGAGGCAACGCCGCATTTGCGCGGCAGGATCACCAACGCCAACCGTTTTGCGATCAGTGCCAATCGGCGCAGTGCCAGCCACTGCCGCAATATTCCCAATTCGTACGGCTCGAGTCATGCCAATAATCGGCTCGAGTGGCGAACCTGACGAAGCCGATTGGCGCATCAGTATGGTCGTTTCGCTTCGTACTCGTTCATGGCGGCTTCGCGTTTCATGATGTACCCAAGGTCATCGACACCCTCGAGCAAGCAGAGTTTACGAAACGGATCAATCTGAAAATCGACGCTCGAGTCGTCGGGTAATGTCACCGTTTGCGATGGTAAATCAACTGTGATCTGGGCATTCGGGTTGGCTTCAATCAGATTCCAAAGTTGTTGCACCACAGCTTCGGGCAACACCACAGGCAACAAACCGTTTTTTAAAGAATTGTTGTAAAAAATGTCGGCAAAAGCAGGCGCAATGACACTTTTAAAACCGTAATCCGTGAGCGCCCAGACCGCATGTTCACGGCTCGAGCCACTGCCAAAATTCCGACCTGCCACCAAAATTTTGGCGCCCTGAAATTGCGGTTTGTTTAACGAAAACTCTGGATTGTTGCTGCCATCCTCGAGGTAACGCCAGTTGCTAAAACAACCCAAACCCATGCCTTCTTTGGTCACGGCGGTCAAATACTTGGCTGGGATGATCTGGTCGGTGTCGATGTTTTCCACGCGAAGTGGTGCGGCGGTGCTGGTGAGGGTTTTAAATTCTGCCATTGTATTGCTCCTTTGGATGCTCGAGGGGCAGTAGTGCTCTCCCCTCTCATCCCCAGCCTTCTTGACCCTTACTACAGCACCTGTCGGGCTTGGGTCGCCTTCTCTCCTCGGAGAGAAGGGAGCTTAGTTTTTATCTAGAAAAATGATCTTTTACGTCTGTCACAGGGTAAATCCCGTAGGGGTGAACCTTCTTGACCATAAAATGCACCTGTCGGGCATGGTCGCTTGTGTTCACCCTCGAGAGTAAGTGCTCATCCTAAAATCCGTGTTGGTTTACCGTCAATACTGTTGACGTTTTTGTCGTGCCAGTACGTTTCAATTTGTTCTGGGGTTCTTGCAGCCCAATACTTGTTCAAATCCTCTCGAGTTCCCTCATGTTCAAAGAATGGAACTGCCATGCCGCAAGAGGTTTGCACCAAATCAATTTCGAGCACGAACACTTGCCGCGCACCTGGAAGGGGGTTGAACAGACCGTACAGGCTTTCCCATTCGGCATCTCGAGGGTGTATTGCTCGAGCCTGCCCGAACAATCGCAAGATCATGGGCGCACCTTCAAAGGCACAAAACATGATGGTCATGCGGGGATTCTCGAGGATGTGGGCGGCACTTTCGTTGCCGCTGCCTGTGGAATTCAGCCAGACGACTTGGTTTGGGTTGGTGATGCGCAGTGAATCCATGCCTTTTGGTGAAATGTTGACGCGACCATCGGATGCCGCTGTGCCGACAAAGAACATGTGTTGCTTGCGAATAAATTCGTTCAGCACTGGTGAAATTGATTCAAGTTGCTTTCCCACAGCCTCACCTCGAGATTCTGGAATTACAGCATTTGGCGAACATCAACCACACGCCCAGAAACGGCTGCCGCCGCCGCCATCAGTGGTGACATCAACAAGCTTCTCGAGCCTGGACCTTGACGACCCTGAAAATTTCGGTTGCTGGTGCTGGCAACGTACTTCCCAGCGCCGGCTTTGTCTTCGTTCATGGCGAGACACATGCTGCATCCCGCGCCGCGCCATTCAAAACCGGCGTCGGTGAAAATCTTGTCCAGCCCTTCGGCTTCGGCTTTGTTGCGCACGTCTTTGCTGCCTGGAACGACAATGCCCATCACGCCGCTCGAGATTCGCTTGCCTTTAATGATGCTGGCGGCTTGACGTAAATCCTCTAAACGTCCGTTGGTGCAACTGCCAATGAACACGACGTCTACAGGCAAACCGTTGATGGCTTGACCCTCATATAAGCCCATGTACTCGAGGGCGCTTGAAAGTGCACGTTGATGCGCCGGATTCTCGAGTTGCGCTTCTGTTGGAATGTGTCCGGTGATGCCTGCACCCTGTCCTGGGTTCGTGCCGTAAGTGACCATCGGCTCGAGAAGGCTTGCGTCAAGATTGATTTCACGGTCAAAGACAGCATCAGGGTCGGAAGGTAAAGTTTTCCAGTAAGCGACAGCCCTTGTCCAATCGTCGCCTTTTGGTGCATAAGTGCGACCTTCCACAAAATCGAATGTGGTTTGGTCTGGGGCGATCATGCCCGCTCGAGCGCCGCCTTCGATGCTCATGTTGCAGATGGTCATGCGCTCACTCATGCTCAGTTTTTCGATGGCGCTGCCACGGTATTCAAAGACATAACCCGTGCCGCCGTCCGCACCAATTTGTGCGATGATGGCAAGAATAATATCTTTGGCGGTGACACCCGCGCTCAGTTGCCCCGAGACGTTGATTGCCATGGTTTTGGGTTTGCTTTGGAGCAGG
>JANLWR010000767.1:0-3256 GCA_031364625.1 Deinococcales bacterium
TCGAGATCATGCAAGCCGCAAATAGCACCGCCGCAGAATTTCTCGAGAAGCGCGGGTTGTATTTGAATGCTCGCGCGATTGAGGTTTGGGAATGTGGGCAGGATGGAAAGATGCAGTTTTACAACTCGAGCGGGGAGTTGGAGCGATCTGAGTTGGTTGTGGGGTTTTCTAAAATGATTTCAGCTTTTGTAAAGCGCTTGTAAAAGTACATCAATCTGATGGCTTCGCCAAGATGTTACAAATCTCGATAAACTTCCTTCGAGTTTCTGTCTCTTTTATACCAAAAACGTCAGTGTGTGAAGGATTATCTTCTTTCGGAGTGTGTTCAACTGTTTGCTCTGGGATTTCCCTAACGTTACCTACCTGAAGTGAAACAATCCCATAGTTTTCTGGTGATTGTCTCCCTCGAGATCGTGTACCAAGCCAATCAGTAAATTTATCCCAGTCGGTAGACATCCCACTATCTGGAATATCTTTTGGTAAGTTGCGAAATGCACCTGGGATAATCTCACCATTTTGAAAATCGTTTTTGTGTATGCGCATATATAAAAAATCTGTATTTGGCACTTCTTCTTTATCTATTGGCACAATTTTACTCCATCCAAGAAATCAACCAATCTGCTGACTTTGAAGTATCAAGAGACCCTTTTATTTCATCTCCACTTAGATTATTCTTTCCAGAAAACGTAGCTTTTTTTGTAATATCTCTTGGAATATTAATTAAAAGAGTAAAGTTTTCCGTTTTCCAAAAAATATCGATACTACTTTCGGGAGCATGATATATGTTGGGTTCAACAGGTTTTACAAAGCTTTTTCTCCAAAAATCTATCATAAAACTTGTAACAAATCGTGCTGACTTTTCCCAAGTATCATAAAAATAGGGTTTACTTCCGTTCTCGTCCCAGTCATCTTTCAAGTCTAAAATATATTTAGACCTTTCCACCAACGAAATCAGACTACTCAGTTCATTGGGTACTTCCAAACCAAAAATTGTTTCTTTTGATTTTTTCTCTCGATGGTTGTGGAAAATTCTTAATGTAAAGTCTTCTGAGAACGAAGAAACTGTATCAAAGATAGTCCAGCTTTCTAATTTATCATCTCTCCATTTTTCTTCTCTTTTAATTAAATCTAGTTTTTTCTCTCGAGGAGAAAATAGTCTTGGTATTGTATTTTCAATCGGTAAATAAGGAATCATATATTTTTCCTTGGTGTCAAATCTGGAGTTTTAGTACTATTAAGATTTTCTATTGACGTTGAAGCTTTTTTACTAGCTCTTTGCAGTTTACTGATTAAATTCTCAATATCTTTTGCTGATAACATTACATGGATTTGCTTAGGCTCACGATTCTCTATATAATCCAAACTAAGTGTGTGAATAACTAAACTTCCTTCGATTTTTGAGGCATCATTATCAAATATTTGTCTAATATCAGTAAATACTTTAGAGTCGAGAAGTATCGCTTGGAAATCATATAGCACATCTCTTGCTTTTGACATAACTTCAATGGCTCGGCTATTGCTCAAAAGATTTATCAATATAGGAGATTTTACCTCCCATTTTCTGCTGTATTCGACTTCCCAGTTTTCAGAGAAATCATTCTGCAATGCTAAATAATTTTTAACCTCATCTAATATTTCTTTTGCTGCTTTACTCGTATCACGTTTATAGGTATTTAGACTCATTAAAACACGTAAGACAGATTCAACTTGATTACTCGGTATGGAAGATTGTTTTGAGCACATCTCAGCTAGGTCTTCCACATCAGAGACTGGGGGTGCGTCTAATAATTGAGACTCGAGAGACTTCAAACCTTCTTCAGAGATCTCAAGAATTTCTTTGAGATCATTCCATTGTGACCTTGGGATACGAAGTGAAATTTGTCTTAGCACTATTAACCTCTAAAAACTTAAGACGTGACTTACGGACTTGTCTACACTACAGGTTAAGTATCATAATTCTAAATCATGAGCCTGGACGGTATATTTGCACAGCCCTCTTCATCAAAGTGAAACTTACATTCCGAACGCCATCTTTGAATCTAGAAACCCTATTTCAAGAATTCGACTAAAGTGCTTGCAAATACTGTGGTTTGATGCACAATATAGCACAAACCTTCCTCTGCAAGTCTCTTCTCTTTAAACAACTCAATTCCACTACCGTTACATGCTTATGCCTTGTCGGTTTTAACCCTCTACCTCCGATGGTAATTCTCGTGCATCACCGCCAACGGCAACGAAAACCCAATGCTCGAGAACGCAAGCACCGCATCACCCAGCAAAATCTCGAGCTTCCAAAGCACAAATCCCAAGATTTATCTGCCTGGTTGTCGTGTTCGAGTTTTCGCGCTACCATAACCGCATGACTTTGGTGCTTGATAACTTGGACAGTACCGCCGAAAAAGCCTTGCTCGAGGCTGCTCGGTTGCGTGGCATTGACCCAAAAGACCTTGTGGCGGAAGTGCTGCGCGAAAAATTTGGTGCGCCCGCACCTGTTTTGCATCACGATGCCGATTTTCTGATTGGCACTTGGTCAGAAGAAGAATTTCAGGAGTTCGAGCTTGCCACAGCATCATTTGGTCGTATTGACCAGGCAGACCAGCGCTGACCATGCCCACTCGAGTCATTTTTGACACGAATGCGTACAGTCATTTGTTTCGAGGAAACACAGATTGTGCCGAGGTGCTGCAACGCTCGCCGCGCATTGGTATTTCGGTTGTGGTCATGGCAGAACTCCTCAGTGGTTTGAACGCGGCAATCGGTACGCTCAAAATACAGCGCGGCTCGAGCAATTTCTAGCACTTCCTCGGGTGGATTTGATTCTGCCAGATCAAGAAACAGCTTTTGCGTACTCGAGGGTCAATGCTCACTCTCGAGAAACTTGGGCAACCGATTCCGACCAATGATATTTGGATTGCGGCACTGACCATGCAGCAAAACGATGTGCTTCTGACTTTTGATGCTCATTTCTCGAGGGTGAATGGCTTACGTTTTGGGGTGAACGCTGCTCAACTTGGGTTATTTTGAAATCAGGCTCGAGATTTACACTTTCACACCTTTGGCTTTCAACTTCGGGGGTAAATTCTAGTACAACACCGCCAACAGTTATCAAAATCCAATGCTCGAAATCAAATTTTGCTACACTAAACCCATGACCCTCGCGCTCGAGCCAACCACTGCCGTACCACTACGAACCGACCCAAACGGCGTGATTCGGGTTGGAAAATCTCGAGTGACGCTGGAAACCTTGCTTCATTCC
>JANLWR010000779.1:0-4968 GCA_031364625.1 Deinococcales bacterium
CAATAATTTAACGGTACGCCTAGATCCAATCCACCACCAGCTCAAAACGTTCCTGGCGTTTGTTGGCAATGATAAAACCGAACGATTCAATGCGGTTTGCCTCGAGCGCAAAGCCTTTTAAGGTATTGCCAAATCGGGTCGGGCGCAATTGCGAAAATGGCACTTGCAGCTCAGTCCATTCACCCGCTTTGGTTTGAAATTCGGACTGGTAGAGTATGCCTCTGGCACTCGAGGTTCGCAGGTTGAGCGCATACATTTTGCCGTCACCACGAACCCGCAAAGACACGCCTAAAAATTCACCTAAATTCTGTTCGCTCGAGTTTGAACGCACCGATGCGAAGCCGCCGTTGTTCTCCAGACGCACCTGTCCTTCAAAGACCAACACGCCATTCTCGAATTTGACACTGCTGCTCGAGACGCCGCCCATGACGCCGTCGTTGACCACAAACCAATCGGGGGATTTCGCGGAAAAATCAAACAGAATGCGCTCATCGCCTGCCAGTGCTGCGCCGATGGTCAAAAGCAATGCGCTCAACGAAAGTTTGTGGATCATGCTCGAGATTCTACGATGCTGACTGGAGGCAACAGTAACTTCGAGTGCTGTCTGCAATCCTTGAAATAAATCAACAAAAATGTTAAATTATGGCTGTGTCGAAATTACCAGCCTTTAACCAGTATGGCGTACTCCCACCCGCAGATTACGAACTGACCTTCAGTGAACTGAAAAACTCGAGCCTCGTCAACCACCATGCACAAGGTTGGGATGTCGCTTGGCGACTACACCTGATCGAACAATGCGAAATCATGGTCAAACAACTTTGGAGGGTTGGCATCACCGAGATTTACTTGGACGGTTCTTTTGTCGAAGAGAAAGCGCACCCAAGCGATATAGACGGCTATTTTCTTTGCGACCTGAAACGTCTTGCCTCTGGCGATTTGGAAAGAGAACTAAATGCACTTGACCCAAACAAAATTTGGACTTGGCAACCAAGCTCGAGGCGTTTTGACAAGAACACGGGCAAGAAACAACTGCCAATGTGGCATCAGTACAGGACCGAACTTTACCCACACTTTGGACAGCTTTCAGGCATCCGTGACCCGCACGGTTTTGAGCTGACCTTTCCAAGCGCATTTCGCCAACAACGGAATACCGACCAACAAAAAGGCATCCTCAAAATCCTACCCGAAGGAGGAAATCAAACATGATCCGTACCGAAAGCGAATACCGCCGCAGCCTCGAGCAACTTGAGCAGAACAAAAAACAACTGCAAACCTTAGAGCAACACTTTCTGACTGAAGGTTTAACGCCCGATCAAGCAACCCGAGCCTTAAACCCGCAACTTAGTTTTAGGGCGCAACTCGAGGAGGAAATTGAAATGTACAACCGCCTGAAACGCGGCGAACTGCCCACACTGCACAGCCTGGGCAACATTGGACACTGGTTGATTGGCGTGCGAATTGCACAAGGATTAAGCCAGAAAGAATTGGCAACCCGACTTGGTGTGTCCGAACAACAGATTTCTCGAGACGAACGAAACGAATACCACGGAATTACCGTAGACCGCGCCCAGAGTATTCTCGAGGGCATGAACGTGCAATACGCGCTCGAGGAAGCGAAACTCGAGGAAGGGATTGCGAATAACAGCACGCCAAGTCAATTGGCGGCATTGTTGAAAGCCGATAAAAACTTAAAACCAGAAAGTGCCGCGCAATTGACTGAAATGTTTAGGTTGGCATATCAAGCTGCGGCTGGAAATAACGCATGAGAATCGAGAAACCATGACACCAGCTTCTACAACTTCTACAACCCAAGAAAAGACCCTCACTTTGCCGAGAAACGATGGCACGCAAGAAAACCTTGTACTCAAAAATAGCGTGATATTTATTGGCGCGAACGGGTCAGGTAAAACCAGATTGGGTTCATGGATAGAAAATGATTCGCCACAAAGCATAACAGCGCATCGAGTTTCGGCACAAAGATCACTTCAAATGCCAGATTCAGTCACATCTACTACTATAGAAATAGCAAAAGAAAGTCTACTAACTGGTCGTATTCCACCTATTTTCCCTGGTTTTGATAATATAGAAGCCAGAAAAGCATTTAAATGGAGTAAAAAGCTAGCAATATCACCGCAAAATGATTTTAAACAATTAATGGAATACTTATTTTCAGAGGAAATTCAACAAAATGCAGAATACAAGAGATTAAATGCGTTGTCAAAAAAGCGCGTTAAAAATTTTACGAGTAAGCTAGATCAGATTAAGCATATTTGGGAAACGATTCTTCCACACAGAGAGTTAATTATTGATGGACTTAAAGTTCAAACTAAAATCAAGAATAATCAAGGCAACCAATATAGCTCATCTGAGATGAGTGACGGGGAACGAGTAATATTTTATTTAATCGGTCAATGTCTTTTTGCCCCACAAGATGGGATTATTGTCATTGATGAACCGGAATTGCACTTGCACAAATCTGTGCAAATGCCTCTTTGGACGGCTATCGAAAAGCTCCGTTCAGATTGCTTATTTGTTTACTTGACACACGATGTTGATTTCGCAGCATCACATGAAACAGCCGAAAAGATTTGGCTTAAATCGTTTGACGGTCAAGTTTGGGATTGGGAAAAAGTACAAAAAGATCAAAACCTTCCTGATGCTTTGTTGCTCGAGCTTCTTGGCAGCAAAAAGCCCGTTGTGTTTGTCGAAGGCGAAAACGGAAGTCATGATGTAACACTGTACCGAGAACTTCTCGAGGATTTCCTGATTGTTCCGAGAGGCAGTTGCACACAAGTTATTCAGTCCGTGAAAGCACTAAAAGCGAATACCCAATTCCACCATTTAGAAATCTTAGGAATTATTGATCGAGATCGTAGAGTGCCTGCTGAAATTTCTGCTTTAGAAAACGATGGGATTTTTGTTTTGGATGTTGCTGAAGTCGAAAATCTTTTTTGTACACAAGAGGTTTTGGCATTGGTCAGTCAACAACTTGTCCGCAATCCTGAAGAAGATTTCACAAAGGTTTCTGATTTTGTGTTTTTAAAACTTCAATCAGAACTCGAGCATCAAATTTCACTCAGAACCGTCAGTGAAATCAAATTCCAGTTTAATGATCGATTCGCAGGTAAATCTAAAGGTTCTGTAGGAATCACTACCGAACTGCAAAATGTAATCCAAGGAATGGATGCAGAAAAAAAATATGCAGTTTGCGAACAAAAATTTAATCAACTCATGGTTTCCAAGGACTACCAAGATTTACTCAGGCTCTACAATAGAAAATCCTTGCCTTCACAAATTAGCAGTTGTTTGGATTTAGGCAAAAACTCTTTGCCCGACCTTGTCATCAGAATGGTCAAAGGGTCACATCGCGCTGCTATAAAAACAGCTCTCAAAAGTCATTTTGGTGCTTTCGCATCGCGTATAGTGTAAGGGCTTTTTCTCAAATCATTATTTTTGAAACCAAATTTCTAAGAATATAACCATGCCCATTACCGAAATCACGTATCCAAATATCGATCCTCGAGTTCGCATCTTTCATGCGGGCAGCGAAGTGGATTGTTTTGCAATCGTTTCCGATTCGCACGTGGTGATTCTCGATACCTTCACCACGCCCGAAGACGCGCTCGAGATGATGGAAATTCTCAAGCCGAATCTCGAGCACCAAATTCTGCTGGTCATCAATTCGCATCAGCATTCGGATCACACTTGGGGCAATGCGGTGTTCGCGCAAGATGGTGCGTTTCCAGCCCCAATTTTGGCGCACAAACACTCCAAGGATTTACTCGAGCGGCAACGAACGCAGTTACTCGAGCAGCAAAAGCTCGAATCACGATTGGCGAATGTGAAAATCGTCGCGCCGACCGTGTACTTTTCGGATTCTTGCACCATCAACGCCAATGATTTGAAGCTCGAGTTGATGACTGCGTTTGGGCATACCAGCGACCAGATCGTGGTTTGGATTCCCGAGTTGCAAACCTTGCTGGCAACGGACGCGCTCGAGTTTCCTTTCCCGTATGTGGCAAGTTCGGGCAATTTGTCGCAACTCCGAGCCACCATGCTCAAATTGAAAGCTCTAAAGCCTCACATCGTGCTGCCTTGCCACGGTGGGCTTCATGACAAGAGTTTAATCACCACGAACCTCGAGTATTTTGACTGGCTCGAGGTGAGTATTTTGGCTGACGGGAATGCGAGTTTTGAGGCTGCCTTAAAACGCCAGAATTTGGATGTGAATGCCGTGGATGAAATGTACCTCGAGTTTCACGCTTTGAATATCGCTAAGATGAAAGAGTTTTTGGCAACTCGAGTTGAATAATTTTGATGATTTCAAGCTTCAATTCGTGCCTTGAGTCCGGTGGTGCGCGGGGCGCACCCTACAGGTCAATGCTCGAGATTCTAGATTTTGAGGTTCAACGCCCAATCTCGAGCAGCACCAAACCAGTGCCATTTAATTTTAGTTCGTAATCCGAAATATTCGCGTCCGTAAGTGTTGCCAGGGTTTTGTTCAGGGTTAATTCATGCACCGTTCCTCGAGCTTTCTCGAGACGCGTTCCCGTGAAATTCAGTTTAAGTTTTTGCGGTTCACTGTCGAGGTTGATCGCCACAACCACGGCTTGATCGTTCAAATAACGCACAAAAGCCATAATGCGCTTGTCGGTGTTTAGTGGCTCAAAACCACCAACCCGCAAAGCGCTATTGGCTTGCCGAATTTTAATCATGTTAGCGTAAAAATTCCAAAGCGAATTTTTGGTTTCACGCTGCGTTTTGACGCTGATCTTCGCGTCGCTGGTTGCAAAATCTGTCCACGGTTTAGCGCTCGAGAATCCTGCACCTGCCCTCGAGTCCCAACGCATGGGCGTGCGTTTGGCTTCGTCACCGCCCTGAGCACCATTTTTCATGCCGATCTCGTCGCCGTAATACAAGAACGGCGTTCCTGGAAGGGTTAAAAGCAAACTTGCGGCGACACGGTAG
>JANLWR010000237.1:0-1540 GCA_031364625.1 Deinococcales bacterium
CGCAATCGCAAGGTGTTAAAAACTGTTCCAGCAGAACCCGTGTCGAGCAGCACCGTTTCGAGTGTTTTGATCATCCCATTTTGCTCGAGTTTGACTGCAACAAACGGTAAACCGTGCCATAAGCGAATGTTCACGCTGCCATCCGAATTCCCATCCAAAATCGTTCTTTGATCTCGAGTTTTTCTTGACTGGTATGCAAAACCAATAACTCTCGAGTTGGGGCAATTTCATGAAGTTGTGAATACGCATCCAAAGCGCTTTCAGAATCATCGAACCTCGAGATGACCGAAAGTTCTTCCAGAATACGGCGGTCATTCTCGGAATGCGCTTTTATTGCCTCGAGCAGCAACCAAGTGTTGGGGTATTGATCTCGAATTTCAATCCAGGTCATGTGGTTAGTGTAGACGCTCAAACTGAAGTTTTCAATTCAACCTCGAGCTTCAGAGTTTAGAACTCGAGCAGTACCACATCCAATTTCACGCAAGCCTTTACTTTTCACCCTTGCGCCCTGTATTTTTGTCTATGGGTTCTGCATCATTTCTTCGCAACCTGACCACCAGCGAATTCAGCCGTTGGTTTGTCTTCAGCCTGATTTCCGTGTCCGTCTGGGAATTCGGCTCGAGGTTGTACAACGCACCATTTTTGCTGCCCGCACCGTCTCGGATTCTCGAGGAATTCCTGAAAAACCCGTCTCTTGTGCTTTCAAATGCGTTTATTACCACACAGGAAATTGTGGTGGGTTTTGTGTTGGGGTCGTTGATCGCTTTGGTGGCGGCGATTGTTTTGATGGCACTACCAAAATTTATCGAGGATTTTATTTTCAGGCTGGTCACAACGCTTAATTCGATTCCATTTGTGGCGCTGGCAAGTTTGGTGGTCGTCTGGATTGGCGTGAACGGCATCGCGTCCAAGGTGGCAATCGCGGGTTTGTACGCCTTTTTCGCGTTGGTCTATCACGCGCACAAGGGAATGCTTTCGACGGACACGATGAAAGAGGAACTTTTAAGTTGTTACAACGCCAGTTTTTTGCAGCGCATTCGCTTTCTCAAACTGCCATTTTCGCTGCCAATCATTTTTGTCAGCTTAAAAGGCAGCGCGATGGCAGCCGTCAATGGCGCGATTGTTGGCGAATTGTTCGGCGCGTTTCAAGGTTTGGGTTTTATGATTCTGGACTCTCGGTACGTGGGCAATACGGCTCGAGTTTTTCTGGCAGCGGTCTGTTGTACCTTGGTCGGTTGGGTTTTGCTGGGCGTGGTCACGGCGTTCGAGCGGCGCATGGTGGGTTGGCATCTCGAGATGACCAGGCAAAATTAGCAAATAACACCCTCGAGGTTCGGGGGTTTGTTTGAAGAGGAGGCAGTATGAAGCACTGGTTGATTGGTGGCGCGATAACGGTGGCGGCTGTGGGGGCGTTGGGAATTGCTCAGGGCGGCATGACGCCCGCCACGATGATCGAATCGTGGTTTATTCATGCGGAATCGATTGGCGATCCTGTGGCGGTGGACAAAGGCTTTTACAAAGCGGCGGGGTTGGATACCAC
>JANLWR010000782.1:0-9942 GCA_031364625.1 Deinococcales bacterium
GGCAGGGATTTACAGCCTCTTCTGGAGCCTCAGTTCGACCCGCGCCAAAGCAAAGAGTGCAGATTTGTTTGATAAAATCGAAAATTTGCGCGACACCCTCAACCGCGAGGAAGCCAGCCGTTTCAAAGCGCTCGAGCAGCAACTCGAGGTGCAATTTCGTGAAGTGTTAAACCGTCTCGAGCCTGGAAGTGCGCCCGCGCCCAAGTCTGGCGGGTTTTTGGGCGGTTTGTTCGCTCGAGAAACCCCAAGTAACCCTGCCCTGCCCTCAACCCGAGCCAACTCAAATGACCTCGAGACGCTGATTGCCCGAATTGAAAAAGTACGGGATGAATTGGCGGCAGATATTGCGCTCAGTGAACAAAATGTTCTTCAGGCACTCGAGCAAACAGATGCGAGTCTGATTGCCAAAGACCGCCGAAATCTATGAACGCGGCATATGACCACAAATCGGCTTCCAATTCCTGTAGAATCACGAGTCGGTCAGCTTGAACTGACTGCAATCTCTCATTTTCGGAGCCGCAATGTTCCCGTTTTTTCGCAAACCAAATCACCGTAATCACTCCAGGGGCATGACCGTTTTGGTTATTCCTGACGCTGGCGGCTCGAGGCGTTTGCGGGTCGGTTGGTGGTGGCTGGGTACAATTGCCATTCTGGGTTTTGCGGTGGGTTTGGGCGCGTTCGGAGCACCTATTTTACTGGCAGCCAGTTTGCGTGCCAATGTCAGCATGATTGCCAGCAATGCGCGGCTTAACGCCGAGAAAGCCGATTTGCAACGCCAACTTAACCTTTCTCAAGCCCGAGTCGCTGGCTTGACCAAAACCGCGCAAAAAATGGCGGGACGATTAAACCAAATCGAATCTCGAGTGACCAGCATCGAAACCCGAGCCAAAATTGATCGGGTGCGACCCGCCAGCATCAGACCGGGCGGCGGCGCAAATAACTTGGAGATCGACAATCCCGAAGAGGCATTTGCGGTGCTCGAGTCTGAACTTGGAGTAACAGACACCAACCTCGAGCGCACGCTGGGACCTTTGGAGGCGATTTTGCATCATGAAGAAGCCGTACCGTCAGGTTTTCCAACTTCGGGACGGATCACCAGTGGTTTTGGCAGCCGCATCGGACCTCGGACGGGGCGTCTCGAGAAGCATACAGGCTGGGATATCGCCACTAGCATGGGTTCACTGGTGCGTGCCACCGCGCCAGGAGTGGTACAAACGGCGGGTTGGACGAGCATAGGTTACGGGATGCACATCATTATTGATCACGGTTACGGCATCAAGACCTTGTACGGGCATCTGTCGAAACTGCTCGTGAACCCCGGGCGAGAAATCCAGATTGGCGATGTGATCGGACTGGTCGGTTCGACGGGCAACAGTACCGGACCACACTTGCATTACGAAGTGCGCATCAACAACACCCCGATCAACCCGGGTCCGTACCTGTACCATGAACGCTACAAACCAATTCCAGCAGGACCGTTACAGCCATGAACCCAATACGGTTAACATGGCATTTTTAAGGAGACTCATGCTTTCACGCCCAAAACCCGCGCAACCACAACAAACCGCAGGAATGACCTACCTCGACAAAGGCTCGTTAATCACTGGCAACCTCAGCACCAACGGTCATTTGCGCCTGGATGGGGCTATTAAAGGAAATGTCACGGTCAAAGGCACGCTCGAGGTTTCGACAGGAGCCAGCATCGACGGCGAGGTGCTCGAGGTGGAAAGTTTGTTGTTGCATGGTTCGATCAAAGCCAATGTGAATGCCAAGGGGAAAATAACAATTTCCAAAACGGGGCGCTTGATTGGTGATGTCAAAGCCACCAGTTTGGACATTGAAACGGGTGCGGTCTTCAGCGGACGCAGCGAAATGAACGCCGCCGCGATTGCCAGCCAACCTGATCCATCTCGCGGGATACCTGAAGCCGAGGCAAAAAAAGCGGCGGGCAAAGCCTAAATTGATAACCCAGAATCACCTCGAAATTGGCAAATGGTTCAAACTCGAGGTCTTTTTGCAGTCAAATAGATGGGTTTGAAAAATTTGTACCAAGCTCAGTAAATTTCAAATGCGTTTAGGGTGACACGGAATTGGTTCAGAACAAGTAGAATGCACAGGTGAAGTCTTTGTTTCAAAACAGTATTGCCCTCAGGAGCGATTCATGACCCTGGCGCGATTTTTTCAACGGCGCGGACCAAAACGCGAACAGTCCAACGACGACCTGCCAGACTTGTGGAGCAAATGCCCCAATTGTGGGGCGCAAATTTACAACAAAGAACTCGAGCAGGCACTCAGGGTCTGCCCAAAATGCGCCTACCACCACCGGTTGCCAGTCAAAAAACGGATCGAAGCCTTGACTGACGCGGGTTCTTTCGAGTTGACCTCGGGCAAGGTGCGTTCGGTCGATGCGCTCAAATTCACCGACACCGAATCGTACCCGTCCAGGCTCGAGCGCACCAAAAAGAAAACGGGGCGCGAAAACGCGATCATGGCGGGACGAGCCACGCTCGGCGGTTTAAGAATTCAGTTGATCGTCATGGATTTTGAATACTCTGGCGGCAGCATGGGCAGTGCCGAGGGCGAAGAAATCACCCGTGCGGTCGAGATTGCGACCAGCGAAAAACGGGCTGTGGTCTTGGTGGCGACCTCTGGCGGGGCGCGAATGCAAGAAGGGGCGTTGTCTTTAATGCAGATGGCAAAAACCACCTTCGCGCTCGAGGAACTGGGAATAGAAAAAATGCCGTACATCACGGTTTTAACCGACCCGACCACGGGCGGAGTGGCTGCCAGTTTTGCCGCCATTGGCGATGTGATCGTTGGCGAGCCTGGCGCACTGGTGGGGTTCGCAGGTCAACGCGTGATTCAACAAACCATCAAACAAAACCTGCCCGAAGGCTTCCAACGCACCGAATTTCTCGAGGAACACGGCATGATCGACATGGTGCTCGACCGCCGCGAGCATAGGCAAATGCTGGCTGACCTCATCAGCACCATGACCAACCAACCAGCCGTCGAAGTCAAAGCTACCCCAGTTGAAGTCACTCCCCCTCCAGCCAAGGGCGGCTTGTTTGGAAGGCGTGGTTAAGCATGGCGCTCGAATTTGAAAAACCAGTGATCGAACTCGAGACGCGCATTGCGGAACTCGAGACTTACGGCAAAGAAAACGGCGTGGACATGACCGACGAACTCGAGTTGATGACCAAACGCCTCGAGCGGCTGCGTTCCGAAACTTTTGACGCGCTCTCACGCTGGCAACGGGTGCAGTTGGCGCGGGTTGCCGGTCGCCCCACGGCGCTCGATTATTTTGCCAAGACTTTCACGCATTACCGCGAACTGCACGGCGACCGTGCCATCGGTGAGGACGCCGCGATTGTTGGCGGGCTTGCCAGGCTCGAGGGGCGCGGTGTGGTCGTGATCGGGCAGCAAAAAGGGCGTGACACCAAAGAAAACATTCAACGCAATTTTGGCATGGCACACCCCGAAGGGTTTCGCAAAGCCATGCGCCTGATGGATTTAGCCGAAAAGTTTTCCCTGCCGATTATCACCTTAATTGACACTCCAGGGGCGTACCCTGGCATTGCCGCCGAAGAACGCGGGCAAGCCTGGTTGATCGCCCAGAGCATTCAACGCATGACCCGTCTCAAAGTGCCTGTCATCAGCGTTGTGATCGGTGAGGGCGGCTCTGGTGGGGCGTTGGCGATAGCTGTGGGCAACAAAGTCCTGATCTTCGAGAACGCCGTTTACAGTGTCATCAGTCCAGAATCCTGTGCGGTCATTGCCTGGAAAGATGTCAAAGAAGCCGAAAAAGCCGCCGAAGCCTTAAAACTGACCGCTCGAGATTTACTGCAATTTGACATTGTCGATTCGGTGATTCCAGAACCCAAAGGGGGCGCTCACAACGACGCCAACCTGGCAGCCGAAAACCTGAAAAAGGCGCTGCTCGAGCAACTCACTAACCTCGAGTCCCTTTCGACTCTGGAATTGATTCAGCAACGCTCCGCTAGGTTTCGCAAATTGGGCGCAATCGAAGAATTAGCTTAACGCGCAAAAATCATCAAAGCTCAAGTAGTAGGGTGCGCCGTGCGCACCGCGTGGCAAATTGATTGGTCCTTCCAAACTCGAGCCGTGAAAGTTGGCTCGAGATTTTTTATTTCGGCTTGTACAATTCAAAACCGCCAGCTTTTTCAAAATATTCTGCCAACGTTTTGGCGTCCACCAAAGGCATGGTGTTTTTGTCTCCTGGCAACGAACCCGCAAAAACCTCGAGCGCGTCAAAATAACCGTCTCCATCGGCATCATTTTTTTCTTTTAAGACTTCATACAGGGTTTGCGGGAAATTTTCGGTCAGGGCATCTTGAACGGCTTGTCCAAATGGATTCCAGGGGTCGCCGCCGGTGGCGTTCACATGACAGTAGGTACATTTGACGCGCTGATCGACAAGATGCAGTTGCTTGACCGCCATCGCACGGTAGGCGGGAAAGGCGCTCGAGTCGGATTGGAGTTGCAAACTTCCAAACGTTAAGAGCACGCCAATGCCGAAGACATACTGTGAAGCACTTATTTTTCGCTGTTTTGCCATGAATAAATTCCCTCCAAACTAGTTTTGATCTCGAGCATCAGGTTAATTTGAGCTTGGAATCAGCAGCACTTTGGCGATATTGCCAGGGGCAGAAATCAGCCGCTCGAACCACTTGCCGCCCTCTTCGAGTGGGGCTTCGATGATGTTGTCCAAATGAATTTTGTTTTGAATCAGCATCTCGAGTCCTTGGGCAAAATTGGCGGGGGTGTAGGCAAATGACCCTTTCAAGACGATTTCGCGGCGAATGATGTCCGCCGTCGGCATTGGCGTGTTTTCTTCGTGCAGACCAGACAGAATCACCGTTCCCGCCGAACGGGTTGCCGCCACACATTGCGCTCGAGTGACGGTTGCGCCCACTGCGTCCACGCTGACGGCAGCGCCCGAATTGTTCGTGGCTTCGCGGATCATGCTGACGACATCAACAGCTTTTGGATTGAGCATTTCACCGCCCAATTTTCCAGCCATCTCGAGCCGTTCGGCATCCAAATCGGCAACAAAAACTTGTTTTGCCCCTCGAGTTTTCAAAACTTGCAAGACCAGCAAGCCGATTGGACCTGCGCCCATGACCAGAACAGTCTGATCTTGAACGTTTCCAGCCAATTCTGCAATTCGTACCGCCACCGCCACGGGTTCGGCAAGCGCCCCAACTCGAGTTGAGATGCCTGTCGGCAGGACATGAACGAGTTCGGCGGGTACGCTGACAAATTCGGCAAACGCACCAGCTCGGTGCGCCCCAATTAATTTTCTGTTGGCACAGAGGTGATTCAAGCCAGCCTTGCAGTAATCGCAAGTGCCACATGAAGCCAAGGGATTGACCGTGACTTGCTGCTCGAGTTTGAGTGCTGGGTTGACCTCGAGTGCGGTTTCGCCAAGTTCAACGATTTCACCAGAAAATTCGTGACCCATGACCAGTGGCGGCACGCGCAAGGCATTGTGACCCAAATAACCACTGAGTTCCGAACCGCAAATTCCAGCAAATTCCACGCGTAGCACAACCTCGGAGGGTGCAGCTCGAGGTTTTTCTTGTTCGCGCATGACCATCAAACGTGGACCTTCCCAAACGAGTGCTTTCATCAAAGTTTCTCCTCAAACTCGAGTTTTCTAGATTCTACGTGATGTTGACTGAGTTGGATTCAAATAGAACCTCAAACCTGTGCTAGGCTGATTTGGACGCAAACACAGGTGAACTATGAAACCCTTAAAATCTGGTCAAGACCTCACAGGCTTAAACCCACCCGTCACTCGAGCTTAAACTTTCGATTGAACGAGTCAGCTTTTGCCGCTTTAAGCCACTTCATCAGAAAAAGGATCATTCATGACCAAGATCGCCATTATCGGCGCTGGCAGTGCGGTTTTTGCCCAGCAAATGATCGTTGATATTTTAAACATTGAGGGATTAAACCAAGGCGAATTTGCCCTGATTGACATTGACCCCGTGCGCCTCGCGCAATCGCACGAAATTGCCGAATTGACCGTCAAACGCTTCAACAAGAATTTCACGGTTCACTCGAGCACCAACCGCCTGGATTTGCTGCCGAACACCGATTTTGTCATCAACACCATCGAAGTTTCAGGACTCGAGACGGTGCGTTTTGACAACGACATTCCGCTCAAATACGGGGTCGATCAGTGCATCGGTGACACCGCAGGACCCGGCGGTTTGATGAAATTTCTGCGCACCGCCCCAGCCTGGCTTTCAATTGTCCGTGACATCGAAAAACTTGCGCCAAACGCGGTCATCATGAATTACACCAACCCCATGTCGGCACTGGTCTTGACCGCCTCTCGAGCCACCAAGCTGCCCGTGATCGGCTTGTGCCATTCGATTCAGAACACCGCCGCCGAACTTGCCGAATTCCTCGAGCTTCCAGCCTCGGAATTAACCTATCGTTGTGCGGGCATCAACCACATGTCCTGGATTTTTGAACTGTTCCATAACGGCACTGACATCATGCCCAAACTGCTCGAGGCTGCAAACACCCCAGAAATTTACGAACGTGACATCATTCGTTTTGAAATGCTCAAGCACTTTGGCGCGTTTCCCACCGAATCGAGCGGGCATTTTAGCGAGTACGTGCCGTACTTTCGCAAACGCAAAGATTTGCTGATCAAATACACTCGAGCCGAGTACAAGGGTGAGAGCAGCTTTTACGCCAACAATTGGCCCCAGTGGCGCATCGACCACGACAATGAAGTAAAGAGTTTGATTGAACGCGAACGCCGTGGTGAGGCTGCGATTTCGCTCGAGCGCAGCCCAGAGTTTGCCTCGAATATTATTGAGGGGATTGTCTTCAACCGTCCTCAAGTGATTTCTGGTAACGTCATCAATCACGGTTTGATCGACAATTTGGCGCAGGACGGTTGTGTCGAGGTGACGTGCTTGGTCGATAAAAATGGCATTCAACCAACGCGATTCGGAAAACTCCCGACGCACCTGGCGGTCTTGGATCAAGTACATCAAGCCATGCACGATTTAATGGCAACAGCAGTTCTCGAGCAAAACCGTGAGGCAGCCTTCCAAGCACTTTTGATTGACCCTTTGACGGCGGCGGTCTGTTCGCCCGCCGAGATCAGAGCCATGTTCGAGGAGCTGGTCGCCGCCGAACAGCAATACTTGCCCGCGTTTATGAAAGCTTGAAGCTACTATGACCTTTGAAGTTGTGACCAGCACACGCAATACGCTCGGTGAATCTCCAGCTTGGGCGGCTCGAGAGCAGGCTTTGTATTGGGTGGACATTCCCGAAAAACGCTTGTTCAGGCTGAATCAAACTGGTGTTGAAACTTGGGAACTTCCTGAAATATGCAGCGCGGTTGTGCCTCGAGCTTCGGGCGGGGTTGTATTGACACTCGAGCGTCGCGTGGTGTTGTTTGACCCCGATACTGGAAAGCTCGAGACGTTATGTCGCCCAGATAAAAACCTACAAAACCGCTCCAACGACGCCCGTTGCGACGCGTTGGGGCGTTTATGGTTGGGAACAATGCAAAATAATTTTGATGCGAACGGTAACGGTCAGGAAATGACGCAAAATTCTGGTTCGCTGTTCCGAATAGAGCGAGTCTCGAGCGCACTCGAGATGCTTTCAAACATTGGAATTTCAAATGGTTTGGCATGGTCGCCAGATTCCAAAACCATGTACTTTGCCGATTCTGCCGAGAATCGAATTTATGCTTTTGATTTCAACCTTGAGCACGGCACAATCTCGAATAAAAGGTCATTCTCGGATTTTGATCGCGGCGCTCCAGACGGCTCGACCATTGATGCTCAAGGTTTTCTTTGGAATGCCCGTTGGGGCGCTGGCTGCCTGGCGCGTTTTGACCCGAATGGCAAACTTGACCGGGTGATTGAACTGCCCGTCACACAACCCAGCAGTTGTACGTTTGGCGGTGAAAACCTCGAGATTCTGTACGTGACTTCGGCGCGAACGGGCTTAACTCAACCCAATTCGTTTGACGGCGCATTGCTGGCGCTCGAGGTTGGCGTTCGGGGTTTCTCGAGTCCAGAATTTGCGGGTTAAAGGAGGGAAGTCTTGAACATCCAACCAGGCATGAAACTCGAGGAATTGGACACGCCTGCAATGTTGCTGGACTTGGACAAAATGGAGCGCAATATCAAGTCTTGGCAAGCTGAAATCAGCTCGCACAACGTTAAACTCAGACCCCACGTCAAAACCCATAAAGTTCCTGATATCGCCAAATTGCAACTCGAGGCTGGCGCAAACGGAATTACCGTGGCAAAAGTCGCTGAGGCAGAAGTTTTTGCCGCACAGGGAATCAACGATATTTTTATCGCTTATCCGATCATCGGTGCTGCAAAATGGCGGCGCGTGGCAGAACTCGCCAAGGATTGTCAGATTATTGTCGGTGTGGACAGCGAAATTGGCGCTCGAGGCTTGAACGAGGCGGCTCGAGAAGCGGATTTGATGCTCAAAATCAGGATTGAAATTGATGGCGGCTTGAATCGCAGCGGGGTTGCGCCCGAGGGTGCCCTCAAACTCTGCCAAATGGTTCAATCATTGCCCAACCTCGAGCTTGATGGGATTTTTGGTTTTCGCAGTATTTTCTTCGGGGCGGCATCGGGGCGAACCCCCGAAGCAATTGGTCTTGAAGAGGGCGAGTTCTTTGTGAATCTTGCCAACCAATTGCGCTCGAGTGGCATTTCAATTCTCAACGTCAGCATCGGTTCAACGCCAACCGCAAAGTACGCCGCTCGAGTGCCTGGAATTACCGAAGTTCGACCCGGTACTTATATTTTTGGTGATTACATGATGGCAGAATTGGGCGCAGTTGAGTACCAAAACGTGGCGCTGTCAATCCTCTGCACGGTCATCAGCAACTCGAGGGCTGGGCAGGTGACCATCGACGGCGGTTCTAAAACCTTTTGCGGCGATAGCATTCCCAGCAAACTCAACCTCAAAGGCTATGCAAAAGCCGTACACCACGATGCTTACCTCGAGTCGATGTCTGAGGAACACGGCGTGGTGAAACTGGGTGAAGGCGTCAAACTCGAGGTGGGGGATCGACTGGCGTTTTACCCGATTCATGTCTGCACCGCCGTCAATCTGTCCGACGAGTTGATCGGAATGCGCGACGGTCGGGTCGAGAGAGTCTGGCAGATTTTGGCGCGAGGACAACGCACTTAACTCGAGGTGACGCGTGACAGACCGAATTCACGACTGGGTGCAACAAAACCGCGAGGTCATGATTGATGCCTTGCGAAAATTTGTTGGCTTCAACACCGAAAATCTTGCGCCAAACGGCAATGAAAAACCAGCCCAACTCGAACTTGCGAGCGTGCTTGAGGGTTTGGGTTGTGAGGTTGACGTTTACGAAATCTTAAGCGTTGCGGGTTTACTCGAGCATCCAAAATACTGGGCTGCCAGACCTTGCACAGACCGCCCGAACGTCATGGGCATACGGCGCGGAACGGGTGAGGGACGTTCATTGATCTTCTCGAGTCACATGGATACCGTACCCGTTGGCTCTGAAACTTGGATGCACGATCCGTTTGCTGGCGAAATCTCGAGCGGCAAACTGTGGGGTGTGGGGGCTTACGACATGAAAGCGGGTTTGGTGGCATCGGTCATGGTGCTGAAAGCCTTAAACGATCTCGAGATTAAACTGAACGGCGACCTCATGATTGAAAGCGTGGTGGATGAAGAATTCGGCGGCTGCAACGGTACACTCGCTGCCAGACTGAAGTACAACGCCGACCTTGCCATCGTGCCAGAACCGACCAATTTGCAAATCTGTCCTGCGCATCACGGCGGGTTGATGCTGAAAGTCAGTTTTGACGGTAAATCTGGCTGGGGGTTCAGCCAAGACGCTCCCGTTGACCCTGTGATTGCCATTTCGCATTTCATTCA
>JANLWR010000383.1:0-2520 GCA_031364625.1 Deinococcales bacterium
CAAAGAAAAACGTGCGCTGCTCGAGAAACACGGTTTGCAAAGCGTGGCGATTTCGGCGCACTTGGTTGGACAGGCGGTCTGTGATATCATCGATGACCGTCACAAGAGCATTCTGCCCGCGCACGTCTGGGGTGACGGCGACCCCGAGGGCGTGCGTCAACGCGCCGCGCTCGAGATTGCGAACACGGCAAAAGCCGCGCAAAAATTTGGTGTGAAGGTTGTGAATGGTTTTACTGGCTCGAGCATCTGGCACAGCTTGTACGCGTTTCCGCCGACCAGCCAGGAATACTGGGAGGCTGGTTATCAGGATTTCGCCAAGCGCTGGCTGCCGATTCTCGAGGTGTTTGAAAGCTGTGATGTCAATTTCGCGCTCGAGGTTCATCCGACGGAAATCGCCTTTGACATTGCCAGTGCGCAACATGCGCTGGTGGCTTTAGATCATCACAAACGCTTTGGTTTTAATTACGACCCCAGCCATTTGGGGTATCAGGGCGTCGATTACGTGCGTTTTTTGCGGGTGTTTAAAAACCGTATTTTTCATGCCCACATGAAAGATGTTTGGTGGGGTCACGGCAACGGCGACGTTGGCGTGTTTGGCGGTCATGTCAGCTTTGGTGATGCGCGTCGATTCTGGGATTTCCGCAGCGTCGGGCGGGGCGACATCAACTTTGAAGAGATCATTGTTGCACTGAATGACATTGGTTACGCGGGACCCCTCAGCGTCGAATGGGAAGACTCGAGGATGGATCGGGTGCACGGCGCAACCGAAAGCGCGGCGTTCTGTAAAAAACTTGATTTCAAACCGAGCAACTTGGCGTTCGATGCCGCGTTCGAGAAAAAATAAGAAATTTCATGACCAACATCCATTTGCTGAACAGTGGTGGTGAACTCGAGGAGTACCGTGAACGCATTCTTGAATGTGCCAAACGAACGCTTTCTCAAGTCAAAACCTTGCTGCCACTTGAACCAGTAGATGTGGTCATCATGCGAAATCCTTGGGCGGTCATTCCGAGTACAGGCATTGGAGGGACAGCACCCACAGCACACACTATTTTGATGTCGCTCGAGCCAAGTACCCCAGGTTTTGCAGGGTGTTTTGAAGTTGAATTTTGTGCAACATTAGCGCACGAGCTTCATCATGCCATGCGCTATCACAAGCCTGGAGCAATGAAAAATCTTGGCGATGCGCTTGTCTGGGAGGGCTTGGCGCAACATTTTGAGATTGAATTTCGCGGTGGTCAAACGCCGCCATACGCAACGCTCAAGCAACCATCAAGCATGAATGAATTGCTTGAGACGGCGAAACTCGAGTTTGATGATCCAAATTTTGATTATGGAACTTGGTTTTTTGGCAGTGAGACAAGAAATATTCCCTTCTGGGCTGGTTATGCACTCGGCTTTGAAATCGTGCGTCGTTACCTCGAGCAAACAAGCCAGACTGCGGCAAACGCCTGGAGTGTTCCAAGCAAAACAGTCCTCGAAACCCTCGGAGGTTAACCATCAAACAACGCAAAACAATTTTGATTGAAGCTCGAGCTTGATGCAGCAACTTTCGATTCGGGGGCGGGTGGCGTTCGCGGCGGCGTGTGTCGAAACGGCAATCCAGCATTTTGAAATTCTGGGAACTGGAGATTTCCTGGAAACCCTGTGGGGGTTTTGCGCCGAGGAGAATTTGCTCGAGTGGGAGAGTAGAATTCAGGCGCTTCATCCGATTCATTGGCAAGAAATCGCACTCCAGAATCTCGAGGCTCGAGTTCAAGAAATACTGCAAGAATTATTTGCCAATGCCGTCGCGGTTGGAACGCGAAACTTGTATTCTGATTACACCAGCTTGGAAACCGAAGAATGTTTGGCGGATGTCGTGCGGCAAATGCAGGCGTTGAAACTCGAGTTACCAGATTTAGAATTGTTCAAGTTTTCCAACTCGAGTGAAGCCAAAGGTTGGGGCGCGGCGTTTAATCCGAATGAACTTCGGACAAATTTGAAAAGATAATGGTTTAGATTATTTGCATCCATCAGATTGTATGAGGTTCGTAGGGGCGCTGCTCGCTGCGCCCTTGGTGACGGGAAATTTTTGACATTGTAAGCTGAGATTTCCAAAGTATTGAAAAGAGGAATTGTATGAACAAACCAAAACTGAAATACGGCATGGTTGGCGGTGGGCGCGACGCGTTTATTGGCGCGGTTCACCGCATGGCAATGGCGCTGGACGGACAGTACGAGATGGTGGCGGGCGCACTCTCGAGCACGCCCGAAAAGGCGCTGGCGAGCGGTGAGGATTTGGGACTTCCCACAGCCAGAAATTATCCGAGTTGGCAGGCAATGCTCGAGGGAGAATTAAAACTTCCAGACTCAATGCGTATGGATTTGGTGGTGATCGTCACGCCGAACCATGTGCATTACCCTGTAGCGAAAGCCTTTGCCGAGGCAGGATTTCATGTGGTCAGCGATAAACCCTTGGTTCACACACTCGAGCAAGCCAAAGATTTGGTCAGCACGGTCGAGAAATCTGGCGTGGTT
>JANLWR010000802.1:0-3465 GCA_031364625.1 Deinococcales bacterium
ACCCCTGGTTGGGTCACTGGCGAACAGATCGCGCAGGTGAAGGTTTTTAAAGTCGTTAAAGTGATGCTCGAGCGCCTGCCAGGTGGCGCGGCTTGTCAGTGATGTCATGGTTCGCTCCTTAAAATTGTGTCTCTTGGGTGGGGGATGGTCTGAGACCATCCCCTACAGACCATCCGTTACATCCTACATGGGTTTTAAAGCCAGCAAAACGCTAACAATTTCTTCTGGGTTTAAAACCACATCGACAATGCCAAGACCGATGGCGGAATTGGGCATACTGAAAATCACGCTCGAGTTTTTGTCTTGAGCGATGACCGTGCCACCCACGTTTTTGAGTTCTTGTAATCCTTGCGCCGCATCGCTGCCCATTCCTGTTAAGACAATGCCCAGGGCACGAGCACCGTACTGGCTGGCAAGAGAACGAAACAAGACTGTGCCCGATGGTCTGTGACCGCTGACTGCAGGCTCAAGGCTCGAGGTCAACAGACCGTTTTTGATGGTCAAATGGGTTTCTGAGGCGATGGTGATGCCGCGCTCGAGTTTGCTCCCCGCCACCGCAAGGCGCACGGGAATCTTGCAAAGCGGTTTGAGCCAGTCAACCAGACTTTGGGCAAAACCTGCGGCGATATGTTGGACAATCAAAATCGGGGTTTCAAAGTCCTGTGGCAGTCGCGTTAACACCTGCTCGAGCACGGCGGGTCCACCGGTGCTGGCGGCAATGCCAATAATTTGAATGTTGTCGGGCGCTGTAAATGTTGTGGCACTGGCTTTGATGGTCGCTCGAGGTATTTCAACGGCTTGCAGGGGATTTTCTCGTTTGTGCCGCCCTTTGATCCGAATTTTGGACAAGCCTTTGACCATACGCACAAATTCAGCACTGGCGGTCGAGGATGCGGCGTTGGGTTTTGCCAGAATGCCCAGCACACCAGCATTTAAAGCTTGGGCGATCATGTGTTGGTTGCTTCGACTGACGCTGCCCGTGACCATTAAAATTGGGGTCGGGTTGTCGCGCATGATTCTTTCCGAGGCTGCCAGACCATCCATGATCGGCATTCTAAGATCCATTGTGACCAGATCGGGTTTTAAACGGTTGACGGCTTGGATGGCTTCTTCGCCGTTGCTCGCCCAGCCGATCACCCGAACCGATGGGTCAGTCTCGAGCATTCCGATCAGCATGGTGCGTTGCGAACTGGTGTCGTCCACCACCAGGACACGCACGGGTTGTTCGGTTGTGATTGGGGTCACAGTTGCCAGTCTACACCCTTTATGAAAAAGTCCTTTTTGTAGAAAAGTGCTTTACGCAATAAGCGTAACACGGTACACTCTGGGCTGTGACCCCCGAAATTACCGCCGCACTGAAACGATTTGGTCACTCGAGCTTTAGACCCTTGCAACTCGAGACGGTCAATGCCGTACTGGCTGGGAAAGACGCGTTGACCGTGCTGCCGACGGGTGGCGGCAAAAGTCTAACCTATCAATTGCCGGCGACCTTGCTGCCTGGGACAACGGTGGTCATCTCGCCCTTGATTGCTTTAATGAAAGACCAAGTTGACGCACTCAACCGCAAGGGGGTCAGCGCGACCTATATCGCCTCAAACCTCGAGTCTAAAGAAGCCACAAGGCGTTTTCAGGGCATTAGAGGCAATGAGTACAAACTGGTTTATATTTCGCCAGAACGCGTCCGTGCCAGCCGCGATTTGCTCGAGCGGGCTGCCCTGGTGGTGGTGGACGAGGCGCACTGTGTTTCGCAGTGGGGGCATGACTTCAGACCCGATTACATGGCGCTGGGCACGATTTTAAAACCCTTGCAAGCCCCAACACTCGCATTGACCGCCACCGCCACCGTCAAAGTCCGCGAAGAAATCGCCGCCAGTTTGCTCGAGCAACCGCAAGTTTTGGTCGGCAGTTTTGACCGTCCCAACCTGACCTTCAGCGTGCATCCTGCCAACACGGGCGCGTTGAAACTCGAGGTGCTGCGCTTACTCAGGAAAAAATTTCCTGGTCCGTGCATTGTCTATTGCTCCACCCGCAAAGCCACCGAGGAGGTCGCCAGCAAACTTGGGGCGCTGGCATATCACGCAGGACTTTCGGACAACACGCGCAGCAGCGTACAAGACCAGTTTTTAAGCGGTCAAGCCGAAGTGATCTGTGCCACCGTTGCCTTCGGCATGGGTATTGACAAACCCGACGTGCGCCTGGTGGTGCATTACCAAATGCCGGGCACGCTCGAGGCTTATTATCAGGAGGCTGGACGCGCTGGGCGCGACGTGCAACCCGCACACGCGGCGCTCTTGTACTCGGCATCCGACATGATGACCCGCAAGTACTTGATCGAACAAAATTACCCGCCTGAAAAAATTGTGAAAGCCGTGCTCGAGGGGATCAAAAAAAATCCTGGAACTGCTGGTGAGATTCTCGAGCGGCTGGGCTTGGACAGCACCCCAACCAACGTTGCCATTAAAGTCTTGTTCGACGGCGGGCAGGTCACGCTCGAGGATGGTTTGTACGTGCCGCAAAACGTGCGAGCGCCGATTGACATGACGCGCATGTTTGCCCGCAAGCGTTTTGAACTGAACGCCATGGAAAAAGTTGTTGGCTATGCCAGCACCCAAGGTTGCCGCCGCGCATTGTTGGTTGGACATTTTGGCGAGCGCATGACGCCGTGCGGGCATTGTGACCGTTGCAAACCCGAGATTGGCAACGTGCAAATCGTTCAGCATCACGCGCCAGGTCGCGGCACGTTCCTCGAGACGCTGGATTCTCAGGGGCGCACCGCGATCACGTCTTTGGTTGAGCGCCGCATGTTGACCCCGCGTTTGTGCGTGCAAATGCTGACCGGATCAAAATCGAAAGTGATCGAAGCCGCAGGGCTGGCTAACGACCCAAGTTTTGGAATCCTCAAAAAATACACCGTCAGCGAACTCGAGGGATTGCTTGAAGCCATGTTAAAAGACGGCAGCCTGAGTGTGAAAGGCGGGTTTTTGCAACTCGAGGCGAATAAACCAAAACAGGTCGTTGAAACCAAAACTCGAGAAACCAAACCCAAAGAGGCGAAAGCATCCACGAAAATTCTCGAGACGGGCGATTTGATTGACGCCCTGCAAACCTACCGCAGCACCCAAGCCAAGCTCGAGGGAATGCCGCCTTACATTATTTATTCCAACAAAGTTCTGACCAGCATCGCTGAGCAAAAACCCAAAACGATTGAAGCGTTGCTCGAGATTGATGGTATCGGTAAACAAAAAGTTGAAAAATACGGCACGGCAATTCTCGAGATTATTAAAAATTCTGTTGTAGGGGCGCATGGCAATGCGCCCGCACCCGATCATTCGCCCAAACCAAAAAAACCTCGAGATGTGACACCTCAAAAAGAATCTGAACCTCGAGCAACCAAATCGCCTACACTTTCGGAAACTTCGATGTCCTCACCCACATCTCAGCGGCGAGGAAGCCCGGCATAGATTC
>JANLWR010000816.1:0-2083 GCA_031364625.1 Deinococcales bacterium
GCGATGCACTCGATTTCGACCAAGCATTTTTTAGGCAATTCGCGCACGGCAACCGTGGTGCGGGCAGGAAAAGGCGCAGCAAAAATACTACCGTACACGGCGTTCATGGCGGCAAAATCTGCCATGTCTGCCAGGTACACATTGCACTTGGCAACATCATCAAAAGTCTTCCCTGCCGCCTCGAGCACGGCGGCAATATTCTTAAAAACTTGCTGCGTTTGTTCGGTGATTCCACCCGCGACAAGCTCACCCGTGGCGGGGTCAATCGGGGTTTGACCCGACAAAAACACCAGTCCGTGAATGGTTTTAACACCTTGCGAGTACGGTCCAATGGCGGCTGGGGCGTTAACGCTGGCAAAAGTTTCTCGAGGCATGTTGTTCTCCTTAACAGCAGTCTATCTCGAGTTTGGCATCAAAAAAACCCCGCCAGCCTACGACGGGGTTCAATCTGACTTTTGATTACCAACTCGAGAAGTGACGCAACATCGCAAGCTCAGGCTCGAGAATGCTACTGCGCTTGAAACTGAGCGGGTCGGCATTAACGCTGACTTTCGGTGCGAGGGTGGCGCTGCACGCACCCCAGCTCTGCTCGGCGGCGTTTGGTTTTTCGGTGTAGGTGGCTTGACCGTTCAGGGTTTGCCCTTGAACGCTCGAGCGACCAAACGTGCAAAGTATCGTTGCTGTGCCGTCGGTCAGAATCAAATTGAGGTTGTCGCCCTGGGTCGCAAAACCGCCAGCCAGTTCGACATTGCTGGCGGTTGCCGTACCAATCGTGATGCCGTTGTTGACGCGCTCGAGTTTGAGTTGAAAGACCAGGCTTTTGACGTTGACCGACCAAATTTGACCGGGCGCAACTTGAACGGGCCAGCCCAAGCCTGTGTTGACATTGTTATTTGTATTGGTGGTATTGCCAAAAATACCGCCCAAAGTAGACCCACCAGTGTTTGCGGCAACGCTCGAGCCGATGGCGGCAGAGCAAGATTTTTTCAGACTTGGAATTGATTGTGCATTCTTGGGTCCAGCGTAGGCTTTGCCACCAATAAAAGCATTGCCTTGAATTTGCAGGGTGGCGAAAGTACAAAAGTAAACGGTGGTGTCGTCGCTCAGTTCAAACTCGTAACCGTCTTTGTCTTTGTAAGCAAAGGCAACAAATTTAGCATTCGATTGAATTGCCGTTCCAGTCGGGTCGCCGTCCTTGTCGAGTTTGTCAAAATTGATTAGCCAGGGGGCTAGACCGTCGATGGTCAACGTCCAGTTCTCAGATGGTTTTGGAGGCCAGGTTGGGGTCAAATTTCCAGCCTGGACTTGAGTTGCAGAGGCGGTGACGGCATTCATGACGCAATTAAAGTTAAGGTCAGCATAATCTTTAGCGCCTGGTGCTTTGTAAAGTGCAGGACCGGTGTAGGTGTTATTTTTGATGCTGTCTTTGCCAATAAACAAGCAACCGGTGATGCCACCTTGTGGGTCTTCAGCAAACGAGATCAGGGCGTCGTCTTTGGAGGAATAGACCACGCTCAAAGCACGTTTGGCAATTGGGTCGCCCGAGCCGTCGGTGATCAGATCGCCTTTGAAAATATTGTTGGTCACACTGGTAAAATTGGCGTGGTAAACCACTGGACGCGTTCCAAGGCGGTAATCCCAGTTTTGTCCAACCGCCAATTGTGGAGGCCAGCTTAAATTTTGAGCTTGCGGGGTGGCTTGTGGCGCGGCTTGCCCACCACCGAGCGCGGCGCTACACGCCTTATTGAGTGGTGGAATCGAATTCGAATTGGCATCGCCCGAATAGGCTTTGCCGCCGACAAAAGCATTGCCTTGGACTTGCAATTTGGTAAAAACGCAATCGGTCACGATTTTCGTGTCGGTGATTTCGAAAACGTATTCGCCATTGTCTAGATAAGCAAACGCCGTAGATTTTACGCCAGACTGCGTGGCTGGTCCTGTGGGATCGCCGTCCTTGTCCAGTTTGTCAAAATTAATCGCCCAGGGCGCAAGTCCGTCGATGGTCATCGTCCAGGCTTCACCTGGTTTGGGGGGCCAAACTGGGCTGACACCTGTAGGTTGAGTTTGGTTGGTGTTGGGATTG
>JANLWR010000831.1:0-3236 GCA_031364625.1 Deinococcales bacterium
CAATCTACCTGCCGCCAAGCGACCCCGCATTTGCGCTGCGTCTCATCCAGACCGTGGAACAGCACCCCAAAACTGCCAAGTCAGATCAAACCCGTGCGACCCAAATGCTCGAGTCTCTAACGACTGAAGTGATGAACCAAATTGTGCCACTCGAGTTGGACGATGTGATTCGGCAATTGAGATTTGGTTAAACACGTTCAGGCTCGAGAAATCTTAAATTGCCCGCACCGAAACGCTTTGACTCACGCTTGGGTCATCAAAAATCTCGAGCTGACCCAGCGCGTATTGCATCGCTTGTTTGGGATTTAAACCGTTTGCTTCAAGAAGAAATTGCGCCAAGGTTTCAGTGCCAAAGAAGCTTGCGCTCAGGGGTTCTTTGAATTGGTTGGGTTCCAGTTCTTCCAAAGGGAAATCATGTCCAGGGAGTGAACGCCAAACGGTGGCGATGGCGTTCAAGCGCAAGGCTTTGGCGTGACGCTCGCGTTGTTGTTCAAAGGCGGCACAGAGGGCGTAAAAACAACTGAAGCAAGCCGCTTCTTGGACTTGCGGGCAGAGTTTCCCAGCCTCGAGCAGTGTTTCTTGTACGCCGGTCATGTTGCCTCGCCGAAACATCACGTTGCCAAGTGTCAAGAGCGAGGCGCACAAGTTCCAGATGTTCAACGATTCGCGGTAAAACCCGATTGCCTGCTCGAGCCGATGCTGTGCGCTCTCGAGGTCGCCATAAGTCGCGTAGACGTAGGCAAGGTTGGCATTGGCGTTCGCCAAGCTGCGTTTATTGCCTGTGACCTGGCAACGGGCGATCAAGTCCTCGAAGGTCTGGCGTGCCAGTTCGGTATCATTGTTGCTCCAATGCAGGAACGCCAGTTCGTTCCGACAATCCGCTTCGAGGTTGATGTCCTGGGCAGTCTTGAGGAGTGCCAGTGCGGCTTTCAGGCTTTCGATGGCACGGGGCAATGCTCCAAGATCGCCGCAAGCCATACCCAGTGCCAGTAACGCTTGGGCTTGAGATTTCAAATCACCGACCTCACGGGCTATCTCGAGTGCGGTTTTTGCATCGTTTAACCTCTGGTCGCCACCCACCATCCGCATTCCAACGATGCTGCGGGTGTTCAGTAGGTTGGCACGCGTGGCATCCCGCGTCTGCAAAGACGGTGACTCGAGCAAGCTGGTCAACCACTGCAAGCCGAGCGACTTCCTGGCGGCGGCATACCAGAAGTACCAGGGCAGGTAAACAATGCTGGCACACAAAGCTGGGTTCGTCTGCAATGACCACTCGAGCGCGATAGCGACGTTCTCAAATTCACGCTCGAAAGACATGATTTTTTCAGAAAGCAATCGTGCCGGATCAAAGACAGCGACCGCAGTCGCCCAATCACACGCCAATAGACTTAACGCGAGCAACGCAGACTCTTTTTGGTCTGGCTCGAGGTGCTCTGCCGCGTACTGCCGTACCGTTTCGTGCATGATAAAGCGGGTTTCAAATCTTCCAATCAGCGATTTGCTGACCAAACCCAGCAACAAGCTTGGGGTTGCGTTTGCGACTCGAGCCGCCGATTCGACTGTAAACCCGCCACGCAACAAACTGAGTTTAGCGAGCGCGAGTTTCTGTTCTTCGGGAAGTAAGACCCAACTCGAGTCAAACACCGCCCGTATGCTGCGGTGACGCGTGGCGAGTTCGGGTTGGTTGAGGTTTAAAAAATCCAGGCTTTTGCGAATCTCATTAGCGACCTCGAGCACGCTTAACACCCGCAACCAATTGCTGGCAAGTTCGATGGCAAGCGGCGAACCTTGCAGCATCTGACAAATTTCGATCACAAAAGATTTGTCCCCAGGACTGAGCATAAAACGCGGATTGACCCGTTTGGCACTGCGCAAGAGCAGTTGCACCGAATCGAAGACCTCGATGTTCTCAGACGCGTCTTTGGGAACATCCAAACCAATCACATCAATCAGATACTCGCTCTGAAGATTCAGGGCTTCTCTGGTGGTCACAATTATTCTCAGGTTTGGACAATGTTCTAACAGCTCGAGAACAACCTCGGCGCCGTCCAGGAGATGCTCGAAATTATCCAAAACCAGCAACAAGTGTTTTTCGGATAAATAATTTTTCAGTTGTAGCTCTTGCGTCTCGAAGCTCGAAACTGAGAGCTTCAAAGCACTGACGATGGCTGGAACAAGATCACTGACTTCGCCAACGCTGGCGAGCGCCACAAACGTTGCCCCGTCTGAAAAGCGTTTGGCTTGCTCGAGTGCCACCTGAATGGCGAGACGGGTTTTGCCCATGCCACCCGCGCCAATCAAGGTCAACAAGCGAATTTCGGGTTGATTGAAATACGCCGCGATCTCACTCAAATCCAGGTCGCGCCCAACGAACGAACTGGTTTCTGATGGGAAATTTTGCAAAACCTGGGCGGGTTGTTGACTAACGGCTTTAGACTCGAGCCGCAAATCCGCTGCCAATTGTAAGGTTGTCTCGAGCGGCATCAAACCAAGCTCGAGAGACAACATGGATTTGAATGATTCAAAGACTTTTAGGGCTTCCAGCCGATGCCCCGCCTGACCTGCCACGCGCAAGTAGACTTGGACGATGTCTTCAGCCAGCAAATCTGTTTTTAAAACCTGAGAAAGCAATGCCGCCGCGTCATCAAAACGGTTTTGCCCCTCGAGTTGCTTGGCATGGTTGAGCGCCGCCTCGCGGTAAGCGGTTTGCAAGGTTTCCGATTCTTGCCCCAACCAATCTTCAAACTCGCTCGAGTCGCTGGTTAAACCAGCCAGCAAGTTTCCTTGATAGATGGTGATTGCCTGCTCCCAATCGCCTGCTCCCAAAGCCTGCTGAAACAACGCCACGTCGGTTTGCACCAACCAACGCACGTCGTCTTGTCCCTCGAGCGTAGCAAAATCGAGGCTTCGCGTGCGGCTTAACAAATGCCGTAAATTCTTGCGAGCCGAGACCGAATCGGTGTCTGCCCAGAACAGGTTTGCAAGCTGATCTCGAGACACCCAATCGTTTTTGAACGCCAAGAATGCCAGCAGCAAATAGCGTTTGTCCGAGACAAACGGAATGCTGTGTGACGCCAGGGTCACTTTGGCAGTGCCGAGCAGTTGAAGGTAAATTCCCATGTCTCCAGTTCATTTTAGCAGCAATCTTGAAACGGGTGACAACCTCCAACCCAAAGATGCAGGGCAACCGCAAAGTCCGAATTTCGTGCGTTTTGTAAGAATTCCCGATTCCTGGA
>JANLWR010000390.1:0-1688 GCA_031364625.1 Deinococcales bacterium
CTGGACGAGGCGCTACATATCGGCAGTGAAATCGCAATTTTGTACAACGGTGAACTGGTGCAAGTTGGGAAGCCAAAAGAGATTCTCGAGAAACCCGCGAATGATTATGTGCGAAGATTTGTGGAAAAACGTGTTGCGAAAGAAATGATTTAAAAAATATCGTAGGGGCGCTGCCTCTTGACTATAAAATGCACCTTCTTGGTTTCAAGACGCACCTAACGGGCGAAACCGCTAACGGGCATAGTCGCTTGCTGCGCCCTGCATTTGCTGCCAGGAAACCCAATCAAAAATTGAATGTATCTCGAGGAACGAGGAATCGTCATCACGCTACCCTCATCCCCGACCCTCTTGACCCTTACTACAGCACCTAACGGGCTTGGGTCGCCTTCTCCCGTCTTGACCATAAAATGCACCTGCGGGCATGGTCGCAACATCAGGAGAAGGGAGAAAACCAAAAAACTGAATTCAAAAATTAGGAGATTATTTTGAACATCATCACGGATACAAATTGGCATCAGTATGCGAAAGACATTAAACTCGAGACTCGAGCATTTATTAATGGGCATTTTGTGGGTGCGATTTCTGGGGCGACTTTTGAACGCATCAATCCAGCGACGGGCAAGCATTTGGCGCACCTTGCGGCGTGTGATGCTGCGGATGTGGATGCGGCGGTCAGGGCGGCTCGAGCGGCGTTTGAGAGCGGTGTTTGGCGCGATTTAAAACCGACGGAACGCAAACGCATCATGCTCGGGTGGGCAGATTTGATGCGCGAAAATCTGGCGGAACTGGCGTTGCTCGAGACGCTTGATACGGGCAAGCCGATCAAGGAAAGCGTGAATGTGGACGCGAATTCGTGCGCGAACACGATTGGGTGGTATGCGGAGTGCATTGATAAAATGTATGACGAGATTGCGCCGAATGGCAGCTCGAGTTTGGTGCTGGTGTCTCGAGAGGCGATTGGTGTGGTGGGTGCGGTTGTACCTTGGAATTATCCGTTGATTATTACGGCTTGGAAACTTGGACCCGCGCTGGCGGCGGGCAACAGTGTGGTGCTTAAACCTGCGGAGCAAAGTTCGCTCTCGGCGTTGAAACTGGCGGCGCTGGCGAAAGAGGCGGGCATTCCTGACGGCGTTTTAAACGTTGTGACGGGCTTGGGGCACATTGCGGGGCAGGCGCTCGGAATGCACCCAGACGTGGACGTGATCGTCTTCACGGGCAGCACCGAGGTCGGCAGGAAGTTCCTCGAGTACAGCGCGAAATCGAACATCAAACGCGTGGGACTCGAGCTTGGCGGCAAAAGCCCGCACATCGTGACGCGCAATTCTGATCTCGAGAAAGCCGCAATGTACGTGGCTTACGCGATTTGGTACAACCAGGGCGAGAGTTGCAATGCTGGCTCGAGGTTGTTGCTTGAACACGGTTTGCGCGATGAGTTCATGGCGCTCTTAAAACCTTGGGCGGAACGTTTGAAACCGGGCGACCCGCTCGACCCGAGCACCGAAATGGGCGCTTTGATTTCACCAGAGCACTGTGCGCGGGTGCTCGAGTACATTGCGCTGGGAGTGCGAGAAGGCGCAAGTGTGGCAATTGGCGGGGCGCAAGTCTTGCAAGAATCTGGCGGCGTATTTGTGCAACCGACAGTCCTCGAGAATGTCACCAACAACAAGCGGGTCGCTCGAGAAGAAATT
>JANLWR010000906.1:0-1630 GCA_031364625.1 Deinococcales bacterium
GTACCGCTTTTTCAGTGCTAGTTACGCCTGGTTTGGTGTTTGGATAGAACAAATCTGGGATCACGTGCAAGACCAGCAGCAACGATCCCATTGGGCGTGCCAGATCAACCGCAACTTGCAAGGCTTCGTTGGAGAGTTCACTGCCGTCGGTGGTGACAAGGACACGGTCAAACATGGGTTTTTCCTCCCTCGAGTTTTGCGGTTTGGGCTTCGTCAGACCGCTTGGCGTGTTCAGCTTCGCCAACATGCCAGCGTGGGTCGGTGTCTTTGCGTCTGGAAATCATCACCGGAATGCTCGAGAGTCGTGCGACACGTTCGGCGACGCTACCCAGCAGGCTGTAATCAAAACCGCTGCGTCCGTGCGTGCCAATCAGCAAGTAATCAAAATCCTCGTTTTCGGCGTGTGCGACAATTTCTTCTGCCACATGTTCACCCTCGAGCAATTTCACATCCACGGAAATTTCCCACCCCGTTTCGCCAATTCGCGCCCAGCGCTGCAACAGTTCTTGGGTTTCGGTTTTTTGATGCACAAAATGCTGCCAAGCCCATTCGCTGGGATTGTGCGGTTTAAGGACAACGCTGGTCAGCACCACCCGAGCACCCATCCGACGCGCCATCGCAAAGGCGGTGCAGGCGGCGTTTTCGCTGCAAGGTGTGCCGTCCACCGCCACCAAAATTTTCTTTAACATTCAAGACCTCCTTTGACTGGTCTTAGAATGCTAGGTTTGCATTACCAGGGCATTACCCTGCTGTGCAGCACGGCAAAAAATTTAACTCGAGGTTTTTCGTTTGACCCCGCGTACCGCTTCGGCGGTCAGGGGGTCTTCTGCCCAAGAATGTTTTGGGTAGCGCCGTTTGAGTTCTTGACGCACACCAGGGTACGTGTTCTGCCAGAAACTCTGTAAATCCCCAGTGACTTGCACGGGTCGGTAGGCTGGCGAAAGCAAGTGCATTACAACTTTCACCCGTCCGTCGTTCACACTGGGCGTACTGATCCAGCCAAAGACCTCTTGCAAGCGCACCGCCAGCACGGGCGCACTGCCATCCTTTGAATACTCGAGTTTGATTCTCGAGCCGCTCGGAACGTCAAGTTTGCTTGGCGCGAGTCGCTCGAGTTGCTGGCTTTGCTGCCAGGTCAGGATTGAGGACAAGGCTTCGAGCAAGTTGATTTTTTTGAAATCGTCTCGACTGCGCACGCCAGTCAAAAACGGGGCGAGCCACAGTTCGAGTGTCTCGAGCAAGATGCTGTCGCTGACATCGGGAAGGTCTTGCCCCCAAACCCGCAAACTCGAGATTCTGGCTTGCCATTGCAGTGCGCTGTCAGTCCATTCGAGCAGTTTCAAACCCTCGCCTCGCAGCGCCTCGCACAAGGCTTGAACTCGAGTTTCAACGGGTACATCTTTTAACACCCGAGCCTCGAGCGTGATCTCCCCTATTTTTTGTTCGCGCTGCGCGATCAGAACACCGTTTCTAGAGTCCCAGGCGACAACATTGCGCTCGAGTGGCGTTAAGTCTCGCTGGTCGAGCGATGCCGCCAAAAAGACGCGTCCCTCGTCTGTGCCGGCGTCCATGTGCGCCACGGCAAGCCAAGTTTCATCTGCCATCAGGTCATGCCCAGGCAATTTGACGC
>JANLWR010000930.1:0-4421 GCA_031364625.1 Deinococcales bacterium
CAGATAGTTTTTTCAGGCTGGTTTCCCAACTCAGTTTGGTGCGCACCAAAGCATGTGTTGCGTCCTTGGCAATCACGCTGGGTTCGATTCGGTCAAGTTTGGCATAACCGCTACGCAAGCCTCCCTGCACTGAAAGGTCGAGTAGGTAACGTTGAAAGTTCAGTCCCTCGAGCGGTTGAAGTTCGTTGTAAGCAGCTTTGAAGCGTTTAAAATCGACATGATCCCAGTATGACAGGACGGCACGTTCTGGGGTCAGTGTTGGATGGGTGGCACGCCACAAGCCCAAGCCCAGCAACAAAGCCAGTATAGCCAGCGTTCCAACCCGCACGCCGCGCAACCAGAGCGGCTTGCGGCTAAAGTCCAGCACCGTCTCGAGCGGTCTGATCCAACCTCGCCAGGGTTGCCACGCTCCAGCCGCCTGAGGCTCGAGGGCATCTTCACGCAACAGGCGCAAAAATTTGCGCCCCAGTTTAGAAAGCTGATAACGTTTGATTCTCGAAACTCGAACGGGCACGGCAAGTGAAAAGAACGCCATCAGCATGGCGAGCGGCGGCAATGTTCCCCACATCAGGCGTTGATAGAGCGGCATGGTTTTGCGTGGCAATCGTTCGGGCAGGGGCGGAATGTCCTCGCGCTCCCAGACGACAATGCCGTTCTCCAAGCGGCTTAAACGATGCCAGCCCGAGAAAAACAAGAGCGGGTCATAAAACGCATCGTTGGAAAAAATAAATTTGAGGTTGTACTTTTCTGGTACGGTGACAAATTGATGCAGGCTGCCAATGCCCGCCAAATTGGTGTACTTTGCGCCGTCCAGACGCTCGATGGGTGTGGTGGTCAATTCAATCAAACGCCGTGCCGAATGGTAATTGCCGTCCGGCGTCAAAGCCCTGGTGTTTGCCGAGAGCCACGCCATCTGATCGCCAAAGCCAAGGGTCAAATAGCGGTAACGCCAGTGCTCATCTTTCTCGAGAAAATTGACGATCGGCTCAACCGCTATCGGTTCGGGTTGAAACTTGCGGTAGCGCGTCAGGCTGGAAACCCCAACCGCAATCACGATCATGCTCAGGCACAAGCCGCCTAGCAGCAATAGCCGCACGCGTCGTCCCAGGTTTGCCTCAAGGTATTCTCGAGCACGTCCGTAGAGTAAGCTTTCAAACGCCATGCCGACAAAAGGGATCATCAGCATGGTTGCCCAGAAGGTAAAACGGTCCAGGGTCAGGATGTCAAAGCTGCCGCGCAGCAACAGTTTGGGAATTGGGGTTGTGCCGCCTGTCCCGAGCACAAACAAGATCAGCAAACTGAGCGCCACAGGAAAGCGCCAACTGCCAAGTCCCTTGTAAATGGCAAATGGCAAAAACGCAAACGTCGAAAGCCAGGGCACCACAAAGAACATTAAACCTGCGGCGGTGTTAACCAGAAAATTGTCGCGGCTGGCATGGGGAATGCTGACCTGGGTGATCGGGTCGCTGCGGTTCCAAATCCAGAACGGAAACACCACCAGCAGCAGCGCAACGCCGGTCAGCCCACCAAACAAGATTGAACGGTAGACTCGAGGTAAAATGCGGTAGACGCGGCGCCTCACCCTGGAGCGTAAATCTTCCCCGTACGGCTCGAGCGGACGCGGGCAACGAAAAGCCTCCAAGACGCTGACCAGCAACACTGGAATCGCAAAGAAAACTGTTCCGAACAGCGTGGTGACATGGTGCGCGGCGGTCGTGGCGGCAACGAAACAGACCGCCTTGAGCAATTCGGCTTTGTGACCAGTTCGCACATAGCGAACCGCGAACACCAAACCGTTCAGCAAAAATGCCAACGACAACGTGGTTGGCAACTGCCCGAACACGTGTACCGTCTCGACGACCGAACTCGAGACGCCCAAAAAAAGCGCTGCCATGCCGGCGGCACGTGGTGAAGCCAGCAAGTTAGAGAATCGGTACATGCCAACGGTTAAATTTAAGAGGGCGAACAACTGCACCAGGGCGAACGCCGGTTTTAAACCGACCAAGCCCGACAACACCGCAATCAATTGGTGCGACAATGGCGGGTAACTGACCGTTAAAAAACCGGTGTACCAACGCGGCTCCCAGGGGTCAAACCAACTGCTGGCGTAATGCGCCCCAAAAAAAATGTGAATCAGGGCATCGTAGGTGCGAACAAAACTCTGGGAAAACAGCAGCGCCCCGTGAAAGACAAGCACCAAGCCAAGGGCTGCTGCCAACCACAGCAGTCCTTGGCGATGCTCGAAGGGACCAAATTTTTGAGAGGCTGAGTCTGACATGGTGCGATTTTTAGTTTAATCGCTTTAAGGCTTTATGGCAGGTCAACTCGAGCTTCAGGGCGTTCTTTATTGCACCGGAAAAAGCTTGGACGTGTCACGGTAATTGGGCAGGTCACGAAACCAATCTTTGCTCGAAGCGCCTTTGCTCGAGACCCAAGCATTAAATTGCAGGTACGCATCGCGGATGTTGATGCCCAGACTGACCGATCCGCCGGGTTGGTCGAGCACTTCATTCAGGTAGGTAAATTTGGTTGGCAAGTTCATCGCCCAGGGACGGTCATTGCTGTCCAGATAGTAACGCCCGCTTGAAATGTTTGAGGTGTCTTGAAAGGTACTCAAAATGCTCAGATCGGCTTTGTCGGTCGGTGGCATTCCGGGCAAGTGAACTTCAGTCTGGCGACCCCAGTACAAACCGTTGGTAATCAGGAATGGATTGTAAGGCGCAGATCCAAGTGTGCTCGGATTGATCGGTTGAGTCAGTTTCAGGCTGACCGTGACCCGACCTGGGATGTGACGGGCTTCGCTCGCCACGACGTTTGCGTAATAGGGGCGAGTCTCGAGCGAGGGTGTCAGTAAATCATAAGCATCGTCGAACATGATCACCACGGCTTTGGTCTGACCCGCCTCGAGTCCGTTTGCCAGTCGATTGGTGGTGTAATGAATTGGTGGCGCTCCGCTCTGAAGAATTCCATCTTGTTCCCAAGTGTAACTGACGCTGGCGACTTGACTTGGGGTCAACGGCATCGAGAATCCAAAACCACTGTGGAAACCGCCACCCAGCGCATTCACGACGTATTCGGCTTGGATTTCGACGACTTGATTGCTGGCATTGGTGATTTGTTTGATCTTGTAATCGAAGACATCGTCGTTGAAGTCGTAATCGCCAAGTTTGGGCCACAGGTCTTCAAAAACCAGCGTTCCGTAATCATCGACCGATGGGAAACTGCTGACGAAGGCTTTGGTTGGATCGTTTGGAAAGGCGTCAAATGGGTTGGTCACGCCGTCTGAGTCAGAATCTTGGGCTTGCGGATCATCGACTGGTCCAAGCGATGCCGAAAACGTAATGGTCGGGTCAACAGGATCGCGTTTGATGATTCCAGTGGTTTGCACAGCATTAAACGGTGTGACATCGACCAGCATGACCGCATCGTTAAAATCCTGATCGCCGCCGTGATGTCGCAAAATGTCTTCCATGCCCAGCACCAGGGTTTGATTGACCGGGTCGATCAACAGTACCGTCTGCGCACTTTGTTCCACCGTCATGCCCTGCGAATGGTAGGTCTGATAATTCAAGACTGGGTCAGAGAAAACCGTTTGCTCAAAGCTGCGCTCCTGAACGCCGATGCTCGAGCCGCGCCAGCCGTTGGCTGCCAGAAACCAGCCGACGCCCGTGCCTGCCGGAAAGGTGTTGCTCCAGGTGTTGTTGCTGGCGTTAAAGTATTTGAGTTGCAAACGGTTGCCGCTCTGCATTGCGCCGCCACCATTTTGATAAGAAAAGTTTGGGTACGCCACGACCATGCGCTGATTAATTTCGTTGACCGAACTGGGTGGGTTGGCAGCAGGATAAGTGTAATAGCCCACGGCATTTAAGTAACCTGCGCCCTCGTGAACAAAGGTCAGAAAAACCTCGCCCGCCTGCTTTAACACCAGGTTCGCGCCCGCATCTCGAGCGATGTAATGCTGGTGAACTGGGTGCGTTGGGACGGGTTGACGTTCTGGCAGGGTGGCATTGAGGGCTATAAGCATGTTTGAAGTGACTTTGCTCGAGTTGCCCAGTAAGGTGTTGGGTTTGCCGAGGCTGTTCCAGTTGCCAAAGCCGTTCAGGTACTGGTAGGTGTAATTGACGCCTCTGGTGCTGGTTCGGGTTGGTGTGGGGGTGTTTGGGGTCACAACATTTAAAACTTGGGCGTTGGTATCGTCAAAACGCGCTTTGGCGCTGCCGTTTTTGATCTCCACACGGACTGGTTCGCTCAAGATTCCAATGTAATCGACCCGGACGGCAAGGCTGGTCAGGTCTATTGGTAAGGTCAGGCTTGCCTGGTAAACACCATTGCTGTTGGTAGCACCAGTTTGCAGCAAACCCTCTTCGTTGAGGCTGCCGTCGGGGTTAAAACCTTGGAAGACCGAAATGGCTGCATTTTTG
>JANLWR010000013.1:0-4535 GCA_031364625.1 Deinococcales bacterium
CGCGTTTGTATTCGCCGCCGTCCCAATGCAGCGTGCCGCGTGTCCCAATGACTCGCCAATCGCTTTCCCAAGTCGTGTGAAAGCCCTCACTGCACCACGAGCCACGGTAATTGAAGACCACGCCGTTCATCATCTCAAAAATGCAGTGCGCACTCGAGCCTTGCGCGTACCAGGAGTCTTTGGGGTTGAACTCGTGACAGTAGACGCTTACGGGGTCGCAGCCCGTCATAAACCGTGCCTGGTCAAAAGTATGAATTGCCATGTCGAGCAGCAGCACGTGCGTCATAGAATCTCTGAAACCGCCAAAGTGAGCGCCGATAAAAAAATCGCTATTGATCGTTGTGACCGCGCCAATCTGCCCAGACTCGAGAAACTGTTTGACTTCTAAAATATTCGGGTCATAACGCCTGTTCTGCATGACCGAATGCGTCAAATTCGAGTCTTTCGCGGCATTCACCATTTCGATGGCTCGAGCCAAAGTATCCGCCAGTGGTTTTTCGCCCAACACATGCGCACCATGCTTGAAAGCCTCGAGTGCCACGCCGTAATGCGCCTCGGGAATGCTGCAATCAAAGACTACATCGGCTTTTGTTCTCTCAAGCATTTCACTTAAACTCGAGCCAATCTGCACGTTCTCGAGGTTGAATTCGCTCGCTCGGGTTCTGGCGTTTTCCTCGTAAAGATCGACCAAACCCACAAGCTCGAGGTTTGGAATCGTTAGTGTGACCCGAAGCCATTCTTTGGACATCGCACCGCATCCGACCAAAACGGCTTTGAACTGTTTCATGGGTTGAGCATAACAAAATGACCGGCGTTGAAATTCAATTTCTCAGTTTTGGGTTAGGTGGCTCGAGTTGCCACACAGCGTTGAAGACACCGTGAAGGCTCTAACGCCACGAAACTCGAGGACAAAAAATTATTTGGTTGATGAGTATAAGTTTCAAGCTGTACTGGACAGTATTTTAAACGCTCGAGATGTGAGTTCGAGAGTAACTAAAATTTATCCAGAGTTCATCTTGGACTAATGAATTACGTGTATAACATAATATGGAGATGGTCTCCAATCTGGAGGTTTTGTGAAAACACTCGAAACAGAAATTCAAATTTGGCTCAAATCCAGCAAACGTCACCAAGACGCCCTCGACATCGCCACCCTCGGACACCGCCGCGCGAATCGGCGTTTAAAGGACGCCCGTGAATCGCTCGAGGAAGCGACCGCCGAACTGTACGGCGAGGGCGAAGTAATAGGTCGCAACAAAGAAGAGCGTGAAGCCTGCCTGCGCCGCCTGACCGTCATGGAACGCGCCGAGTTGAACGAAGCCGAAATTGCATACGACGAAGCCGTCTTTGCGCTCGAGCGGGCGAGAGCCGACCTCTCGAGGGACAGGCAAGACCGTTACGGTTTGCAGATGCGCGTCGCGTTGGCGACCACCCTGCCGCCGTACATCGACAACTCGCAACGTATTGGGCACAACTCGCACGTTTTACCAACGACTGTTGACGCCGTCACATTGCCGCTTTTTGGGCTAGCCAGCGACCTGCCGAAAGCGAGTTAAAGTTAAAATTGATTGCAAGAAAATCCCCCGCCTCGAGTCTCGAACGGGGGATTTTCTTATAAGGTTTAAGAATGTTAGGGCAGCACAAATCTCGAGGCGAAGGCATGAACTTCAGCTTTCACCAATTCGGGGTCTTCACCCTTTAAAGTGCGATCAATCAAATTCGCAATCGTACTCATGTCAACCTCGAGCATCCCCCGCGTGGTCACGGCTGGCGTACCAATCCGAATTCCGCCGCCGTGAAGAATCTTTTCGGTGTCATACGGCAACGTGCTTTTGGAAATCGTGATGTGCGCGGCATCGAGCATTTTGCTGGCTTTGGTGCCGTTGACGCCAAGTGGACGCAAGTCGAGCACAAACATGTGGTTGTCAGTGCCGCCCGAAATCACACGGTAGCCAAGTTTGATAAATTCGTTCGCCAAGACTTGCGCATTTTTAATGATCTGCGCGGCATAGACTTTAAATTCGGGTTGCAACGCCTCGGCGAACGCGATGGCTTTACCCGCAATCACATGCTCGAGCGGTCCACCCTGCGAACCAGGAAACACGCTGCGGTCAATTTTTGCCCCAATCTCGAGGTCGTTGCTTAAAAGCAGTCCAGCCCTCGGTCCGCGCAAGGTCTTATGCGTGGTGGTGGCGGTCACATGGGCATGAGGTATCGAGGTCGGATGCACACCCGCCGCGACCAGACCGGCAATGTGCGCAATGTCGGCAAACAAATACGCACCAACCTCATCGGCAATCGTACGAAACGCCGCAAAGTCGATGGTTCTCGAGTACGCGCTCGCACCCGCGATAATCATTTTTGGTTTGTGCTCGAGCGCCAATGCCCGCACGTTGTCCATGTCGATGCGTTCGGTGTCCTCGCGGATTTTATAGCCGACAATGTTGTAATTTAAACCCGAAAAATTCACGGGATTGCCGTGCGTCAAATGCCCGCCGTGGCTCAAATCCATGCCCAGCACGGTATCGCCTGGTTTTAAGAGCGCCATGTACACCGCCAAGTTCGCGCTCGAGCCTGAATGCGGTTGAACGTTCGCCCAAGCCGCGCCAAACAATTCTTTGGCACGGTCTATCGCAAGCTGCTCGATTTGATCGACGACCTGGCAACCACCGTACCAACGCTTGCCAGGGTAGCCTTCGGCGTATTTGTTGGTCAGAATGCTGCCAGTAGCTTGGCGCACGGCGGCGCTGGTAAAATTCTCCGAGGCGATTAACTCCAGACCGTCGCGTTGACGAACAAACTCGAGTTCAATCAAATCGAAGATGGGGTCTTTGGTTGGGGCGGGTCTGAAAAGGGTTTGCGTCATGGCTTTAGCGTAGCATTTTGAACTGTCAGTGCAAGAAGCAAATGTTTGAAAATCCAAAAACTCGAGTTTCGTTAAGCCGTTTTACCTATTCCTCACGGTATGGTTTCAATTAGACTGGGTTCAATATGGAATCTCGAGCATGAAGATTTTGGGTTGTGAAGTACCAGTCTCGACCCTCGAGGCTTGGGCACAGATTTTTGTGTTCGAGCGAGAGCCATTCTTTTTGACGCTCGAAGTTCGAGCATTGCTGTCCAACGCTCGACCATGTGCTGAATTGAAACCGTCGCTCGAGCTTGCCGACGCGTATCTGACGTACCAAATTCCTAAACAAGCCGAATTTGTGGCGTCGCTTAAGCCCGAAGAATTCAGGGTGCTGCCTCGAGCAATTCAAGTAGAATTGGTCAAGCTCCAGATTCAACTTGGGCGCGGTCAAGTCTATGATCTCGGGTTTGTGTGTGATGTGTTGGGCGAGATTCCAGCGTCGCTCGAGCGAGATGTTTTTGCAGAACATTTCACGCTTCGTTATGACGTTTGGAATGCGTTCTCAACCGAAATTCGGTATCGTTGGCTGGAAGCTTACGTCAGCCTGGAGCGTCTACATTGCCTCTCGAGCACCGTGCCAGAAAATACTTGGGGGGCACTGCCCGAGCAAGTCCGTAGCTTGGCTGGAACGTTCTCGAGCAGCAGTGGAGCGAATTGCTTTGCCACGGTCATTGCGGGATTGACGACAGATTTACTTGAGTCAAAAAGCACTGCCCAAACTTGGATGCTCGAGCACGGGTTTTTGACGGCGCTCGAGGCGCAAGGGTTTCACGATGCTGGTAAGCTTGAGATTCCAGTTAAACCCAATTCCATCCTGACTTGGTGGAACTCGAGTGGCAAAATCACTCATGCTTGTTTGACGCTTGAGTTTGATTTGGTGCTGAACAAAGACGCGCAAAGTTGGTTTGCACCACGGCAAATTTTGAGGCTCAATGATGTGTTGGAATCTTGGTTTGAAGATGCGGTTAAAGTGCGGGTTTGGACTCGAGATTCAGTTTGAATTCACCATTGCCGCCGCCACCCGACCCACCGCCTCGAGCAATTCAGTTTTGATATTCGGCTCGAGATCAACTGAATTTACAGCCTCAGAAAAGCATTCAAACCAAGCTCGAGCATGGTCGGTGGTGATTTTAAATTTCATGTGCCTGCCGCGCAACATCGGATGACCATACGTTTGATGGTAAAGCGGTGGTCCGCCCAGAAAACCGGTCAGGAAAGCCTCCTGCTTGTTCATGGTTTCCGATAAATTTTCGGGAAATAAGTCCGTCAAAAGCGGCTCAGATTTGACGAGTGGGTAAAAGGTTTGCACGATTTCACGGAGTTTTGCCGCGCCTATTTGCTGGTACAAACTTTGTGGAAGACCATTGTTCACAGCTTCATTTTACGCAATCTCGAGGTTGCTTTTGCCCTCTCATACGGAATAAACGGGAACACTCCGTTATACCGCTTCTTCTTGGTTCCAAGACGCACCTGTCGGGCGGAACCGCTTGACCATAAAACGCACCTGTCTTGACCACATACGTGCACCTAACGGGCGTGGTCGCTGCGGGCATGGTCGCTTCGCTCCATAACTCCGTTAACCCCGTTTATTCCGTGTTGTTGCCACTCCCGTTGGTCGGGGAAACAG
>JANLWR010000015.1:0-3724 GCA_031364625.1 Deinococcales bacterium
CTGTTTCCCCGACCAACGGGAGTGGCAACAACACGGAATAAACGGGGTTAACGGAGTTATGGAGCGAAGCGACCATGCCCGCAGCGACCACGCCCGTTAGGTGCACGTATGTGGTCAAGACAGGTGCGTTTTATGGTCAAGAAGCGGTATAACGGAGTGTTCCCGTTTATTCCGTATGAGGTAGTCTTGTTTAACCTGTAGCCACCGGGTTTTGGTATTGGAATGAACCCCGAAATTGAGATCACCTACCGCCCACGGGTCTACATTCCAGACCCAAGACAACGGAGGTGCGAATCATGGCGCACATAACGTACATGAAAGAACAAAAACTCAAAGCCGTTTAACTGGCGAGCGAGCGCGTCGCTCGAGTGGCGCAGATTGGTATGCCGCGCTCAAGTTTAACAAGTCCGTTTGAGGCTGGTTGGGTTGATTATGCGCTTTGAAACGATTGATAGTTCCGCCAACACCCACACATCAGGCTTGTTGACAATTCCCAACTCCAGACCTATCATTCAACCAAACAAAAGTTTGGTTGGTTTCTCCTGGCACTTTTTGCAGGCGACCAATTCGTCCCCATCTCGAGGTGATGCTTGACCATTGAAACCCTGACACGCCGTCAAGATTTGATCCGCATCGCCGCGATTGAATTCGCCCGCAGTGGTTACCGTGCCACCACCTTGCGCCAGATTGCCGATGCCGCCGGCATCTTGCCTGGAAGTTTGTACCATCACTTTGCCAGCAAAGAAGAAATCTTGCGCGAGGTGATGCTTTCGAGCACCGCCGATTACGTCCAAGAAATCGAAGCCCTCGCCGTGTCGGATCAAGCGGTTGCCGTCTTGGTGCGCCAAGCGCTCGAGCAACGCTTAAATCTTTACCGCACCGAAGGTCTGGCGCTCGGGGTGGTCTTGCAAACCGACAAAACCACGCTCGAGCATGAGGTCTTTAACGAAATGCGTGACCTTGGCTACCGCATCGAACGGGCTTGGAACGCGATTCTCGAGCGTGGAGTGCAGGATGGAAGCTTCGAGCCAGACCTTGACGTTCGCGCCACAACCTATGCGATTCAGGGCATGGTCAATTGGGCGCACCGTTGGTTTAATCCCGACGGGCGGCTCTCAGTCCAGGCGCTGGCAAGTGCGTGGGCAAAGCTCTTGTTGCGTGGACTCGAGCGGCGGGAGCAGCCATGAATTTCGAGGCTGGCATCGTCGCAACGGGCGTCTATCTGCCCGAGCACCGTGTTTCGAGCCGTGATATTTCGGCAGCTTCGGGTTTGCCGCTCGAGGTGGTTGAACAAAAGCTTGGCATTCACAGCAAACGCGCCCCTGGAGCGAACGATCACAGCAACGCGATGGGGGTGCGGGCAGCCAAAATTGCGCTCGAGCGGGCAAACCTCGAGCCGAACGCAATTGACGCGATCATCTGCATCACCGAAGAGCACAAGGAATACCCGGTCTGGACGGCAGGCATTGACCTGGCGTATCAGCTTGGCGCAAGCCGAGCCTGGGCGTTTGATTGCGCCCAAAAGTGCGGCAGTTTTGTGCTCGCCCTGAAACTCGCCCGTGCGGTCATGCTCGAGGATGAGCGCCTGAGAACCGTGCTGGTGGCGGGTGGTTATCGCAATGGCGATTTGATTGATTACCGCGACCCGAACGTGCGTTTCATGTACAACCTTGGGGCTGGGGGCGGGGCTGCCGTCGTGCAACGCGGTTTTAAAAAAAACCAACTGCGCGGCTCGAGCCTTGTCACCGACGGTGAATTTTCCCGAGATGTGATCGTGCCCGTCGGCGGAACGGTTGCGCCCCTGAGCCGCGAAAACCTGGGCGATTACCGACTTGAAGTTCCTGACCCAGCCGGCATGAAAGCTCGGCTCGAGGCGCGAAGTTTAGATAATTTTGTCCATGTGGTGCGCGAAGCCGCCCAGCGCAGCGACTTTAGCGCCATTGATTACCTGGCAATTTTACATATGAAACGCAGCGCCCACCTGCATATCTTGCGCGAGCTTGGCTTGCGAGCCGATCAAGCCGTATACCTCGAGGATTACGGGCATATTGGACAAATAGATCAGGTACTCTCGCTCGAGTTAGCCATTGAACATGGTCTGGTCAAAGCTGGATCAAACGTGGTGCTTGCCGCCGCCGGAATTGGTTATGTCTGGAACGCAATGGGGGTGCGTTGGGGATGATGCACGCCGATCACATCGCCCTTCAGGCGCGACTCGAGCCGAAACGCCCTGCCGTGTTCTGGCGTGGCGCTTGGGTCAGTTACGGTCAACTTGACCTCGAGATTGAACAGTTCGCGGCGTGTCTGCTCGAGCGTGGTGTGGCTGTGGGTGATCGCGTCTCCATTCTGGCACTCAACCATCCGCTTCATCTGCACGGCATCTACGCCGCCGCCCGGTACGGCTGGCTTCATGCGCCGCTCAACCACCGTTTGCCTGCCGCCGAACTGCGCTCGATGCTCGAATATCTTGGCTCGAAGCTTGTGGTTTACGGCGCAGCATTCGAGGAGCTGGCGAGCGTCATTCAACAAGCAGGAATCAAAACCGTTCGGCTCGAGGCTCTAGAACTCGAGATGCCCGAGGCAAAAACCCCAGCCAGCAAACACCTGCCTTTGAACGAAGATCAAATTGTCATGTTGCTGTTCACCGGCGGCACGACGGGCATTCCAAAAGCTGCCATGATCTCGAGGCGCATGTTTGAAACCAACGTCTTTGACACCATCAGCGCCTGGGGCTTGACGCCTGAGGATTGCAGCCTTGTTGCCACACCAATGTTTCACGCTGGCGTTATGGCGCTCAGTACACCATTGCTGGCACTCGGTGGGCGCATTGCCATCCTGGAGAGTTTCACACCAGAGGGCTACCTCGAGTTGGCGGCAACAGCCAAGGTCACGATCCATTTTGCCGTGCCGACCATGTTCCAGATGCTGGTCGAAGACCCGAGATTCTCGAGCCACGATTTTTCCCAGGTCAAATACGCCATCACGGGCGGTTCGGCATGTTCGGAAGCGGTACGGCTCGCGTTTAAGGGCTTGGGCGTGAAATTCAAACTCGGTTATGGCATGACTGAAGTTGGCGTGAATTGCTTTTGCATTTCACTTGCTGCGGCGCTCGAGCAACCCAACTCGGTCGGCTTCCCAATGCCGCACCTCGAGGCGGTCATCCGCGACGAAAATGGAATCGAAGTTGTGCCCAACACCGTCGGAGAACTGACTTTTCGCGGCGATCAAGTCACCGACGGTTATTGGAATATGCCGCTCGAGACCGAGTTGGCATTGCGTGACCTTGACGATGGTGGCAAAGCCTGGTTTTTCACGGGTGATCTGGCACAACGCGACGACGCGGGGCGGCATTTTATTGTCGGGCGGCGCAAGGAAATGTTTATTTCTGGCGGCGAGAACGTTTACCCATTTGAGATCGAACGCGCCCTTCTCGAGCACCCAGCAATCCTCGAGTGTGCCGTCATGGGCGTAGCCGATCAGCGCTGGGGTGAGGTTGGACTGGCTGCTGTTGTGCTGCGCCCAAATCAAACCGTGCTCGAGGCAGACCTGAAAAGCTTTTTAAAAGAACGTCTGGCTGGGTACAAAATCCCCAAGCATTATTTGTTTGCGCCCACGCTGCCCAAAAGTGCGGCGGGCAAAATCTTAAAACGTGATTTGCTCGAGGTTTTTTTGAACTTCGAGAACAGTGTGCAAACATGAACTTGCTCGAGTACGACACTTCAGG
>JANLWR010000043.1:0-1992 GCA_031364625.1 Deinococcales bacterium
GTGTTTCACAATACTTATTCCATACGTCCCTCGAGCCAAAAACGTTCCAAGCCATTGAAGTCGTGAATTCTCGAGTTTCCGAATTCTTCATCTTGCTTGACAGCCTTCCCCTCACCCTGCTAGGCTTTAAGCGTAATGAAATTCTCCGCGATTATTCTAGTCGTAGTAGTCCTCGTACAACCGAGGGTCGCGGCGTAATTCCAGTTTTTCGGATTCAAGCGACCCTCGGCAAACACCCGAGGGTCTTTTCTTTAGACACTCGAGAATTCATGAAAGGTAGGCATCCATGACAGGTTCACAAGCCCTCTTAAAAACGCTCGAGGCTCACGGGGTTCGGCACATGTTCGGACACCCTGGCGGGGCGATCATGCCAATTTATGACGCGATTTATGACAGTCCAATTCAGCACATTCTGGTGCGTCACGAACAGGGCGGCGGTCATGCGGCAGAGGGTTACGCTCGAGTGACGGGCGGTTTGGGCGTGTGCTTGGCGACCAGTGGTCCTGGCGCAACCAACCTTGTGACCGCGCTGGCAGATGCGATGCTCGACAGCTTGCCGATTCTGGCGATCACGGGCAATGTTCCAAGCACATTGTTGGGTACGGATGCCTTTCAGGAGGCTGACATCACGGGCATCACCATGCCGATCACCAAGCACAATTTTTTGATTCGCAGCGCCGATGATGTCAGTAAAGTGGTTGCCGAAGCGATTCGGATTGCGCTTTCAGGGCGACCAGGACCCGTTTTGGTGGACATTCCCAAAGATATACAACAAGCCCAAACCAACGCGTCCATCGTGCAACCCAAACCAAAAGCCCTAAGGCTCGAGCCGAGCGAAAAAGATATTCTCGAGGCGCTCGAGTTGATTAAAACCGCCAAGAAGCCCGTTTTGATTTTGGGTGGTGGCGCGTGTGATGCGTCTGAGGCGGCGTATAAGTTCGCCAAAACTTCGGGAATGCCGGTCATCACGACCCTGATGGGTTTGGGCAATTTTCCCGCCAGCGACAAGCAATGGTTGGGAATGCCCGGAATGCACGGCAGCGTCGCCGCGAACCGTGCGATCAGCCAGTGTGATGTGCTGATCGGTGTCGGAATGCGGTTCGATGACCGCGTGACGGGCAAAACAAGTCGCTTCGCTAAGAACGCCAAAATCATCCACATTGACCTTGATTCTGCCGAGCACAGCAAGCTTATTCCAGCCTACTTGCCCATTCTGGCTGACAGTGCCGCCGCACTCGAGGCGATGGCGGCAAAAATCACCAAACTCGAGACTCCAGAATGGTGGGCGAACCTCGAGGATTGGAAGGCTCGAAAGCCAAAGCGTGACGAGTGGGGCGCGGCGAGTGCCATTAAGACGATCTCGAATGCGCTGACCAGCGATGATATTGTGGTTTCGGACGTGGGGCAGCATCAAATGTTGACGGCGCAAGAACACCCGTTCGAGCATCCGCGTTTGTGGCTCAACTCTGGCGGTGCTGGCACGATGGGTTTCTGCCTGCCCGCAGCGATGGGCGCGAGCATTGCCACGGGCAAACGCGTGATCGGCATTGCGGGTGACGGCTCGAGTCAAATGACGATTCAAGAACTGGCGACGCTGCGAAAGTACGACATTCCCGTCAAGTTTGCGATCATCAACAACGGTTACTTGGGCATGGTGCGCCAATGGCAGGAAATGTTCCACGACAAGCGTTACAGTGAAGTGTATCTCGAGGATTCCAACCCTGACTTTGCGATTCTTGCCAGTGCCTACCGCATTCCTGGGTTTACCGCCTCCACCCCAGCCGAACTCGAGGTTGCGATCAAAGCTTGGCTTGAAGCCGATGGTCCTGCGGTGCTCGAGGTGCGTGTGCCGAACGAGCACATCGTCTTCCCGATGGTTCCTGCTGGCAAAGGCTTGGACGATATGCTTGACGACGACCCAAATAACGCCCAGCCTGAAAAGATTGCGGTGAGCCGATGAAACACATTTTCAGCGCTTTCTTGCGCGACGAA
>JANLWR010000413.1:0-2551 GCA_031364625.1 Deinococcales bacterium
AGCACAAAAAAGTTTTGCACCCCGTACACGCGGTACAAATACGCAATAAACGCGCCCATCAAACGCGTTTTACCCACACCCGTCGCCAGCGCAAAGCACATGGACACAAATTCGCGTTCAAAATCCTCGAGCATCGGGTAGCTGCCCCGCAGTTTCTCGAGGGCTTTTTGCGTGTCCCTGGTGCCGTTTTTGACCACAAATTTTTCAAACTCGATTAACTCGAGCGCATGTTTCAGGATTTCTAAACCCGTTCGTTGAGGGGCGCGTAAACTCAGTCGTGCCGCGATTTCTCGTGTGGTCAGGTCGCTCACGCGTCACCGCTTTGCTCGAACAACGAAGACATATCCGTTGGAATCACTTCTTTACGGGCGCGTTTTTTGTTTGTAGCACCCAAGTCTTCGTTCTCAAAATTTGCCGCCACACTGGGTAAATTCTCGACTTTTAAACTGTAATCGTCATGTCCCCAATCCAAACGATGTTTTTCCAGAATCGATTGCGGAATTTTTCTAACCGTCAAATTCGGGAACATCTCGAGGTTCGCATCAAACGCCGTACACATGATTAACAGTGTTCTTTCGTCGCCCACATCGTCCGCAATCACTTGCAATTGCGTGCGCGTCATGTGTTGCGTGGTCACAAAAATAAAGTCTCTTTCGGTGCTGTACCCGTGCATCCAGTATTCTTCTTGCGTGTTGGCGGGTTGGTAGGTAAAACCCTCGAGTTTGCAAATGGCTTCTGCCAGCATTTCTGGTTTAAATTCTGGGTTGATGATTTGCTGTCCAAAACGGTCATTGACAATCAATGTTGGCGCAAGGTGGTAGTACCGAAATCCGCCACCACCTTTCCACCCAACGCTCGAGCTAATACCGCCCTGGTCTGTTCCATCAATCACTTTTTTCAACCTTGGAATAATGTGCGTGTGCGCCGTTTCTTGCAATTCGATCATGACCCAACGCCGCCCCATTTTGTGCGCCACCGCGCCTGTAGTGCCAGAACCCGCGAACGAATCGAGAACCAAATCACCAGGATTGGTAGCAATGTGAAGAATTCGCTCGAGAAGCCGTTCTGGTTTGGGGGTAGAAAAAGGGTCTTGAGGATTAAACGCTAAAACCTCAGTTCTGGCATCTCGATTATGTCCCACTTCTTCATGCAGCCAAAGACTAATTGGGACAACACCTTCTTCAACGTCATTTTCCCTTAGAAATTTTTTTCTAAGAGGCATTCTACTTTTTCCATCTTTTCCCCACCAAATAAGATTATTTCTAACATTTTCCTCGTGTGTTTCCCTAGAAAATCTCCATACTGATGTCACTTTAGGTAATATCTCTTCACCTGTATTAGGATTTAAAATAGAATAATAAAGTGTAGGTCTCTCTTTAGATGATTTGTTTGATGTGTAATCTGTGGTTCTCCAAACTCCACGAGGGTCATTATCTGGGTTTTTATAGGCAGACAATACTTTTTCACTTTTTAACAACTTATTAGGAAGCCATAAATCTTTGTTTTTAGCGTAAATAAGAATATAATCATGATTTGAGCTTATCCATTTACTATCGTTTGCGCCACCATACTTTTTCTGCCATATAATATTTGCCACAAAATTTCTTCTTCCAAAAATTTCATCGGCAAGCACTTTCAAATAATGTGCTTCCGAATCATCCAACGTAATCCAAATGCTTCCATCTTCGCTCAACATGGTTCTTAAAATCTCGAGCCTGTCCCGCATCATGCTCAACCACAAGCTGTGCTCCAAGCCGTCATCGTAATGCTCGAACGCGCTGCCGGTATTGTACGGCGGGTCAATAAAAATGCACTTCACCTTGCCCGTCAATTCCTGCTCTAAGGCTTTTAACGCCAGCAAATTATCACCAAAAATCAGACGGTTATCGAACACATCCGCATCTGACACCCGTGCTGTCGCGGTGTAACTTAACTCTGGATTCTCGAGCAACACCCTCGGCTCGAGACGCGGACGGACATCCTTACCGACCCAGGTTAATTCTAGTTTTTGCTTCATTTAATCCCCACCCTGACGAATCTGACGTTCGTACTCATTGTGCAACCCAATCCAAAACCATAAAAACCCATCTTCAACCTCGAGCGCCAAAGCCCGATACGAATCATTCACCCGTACCGACCACAAATCGCGCTTCATCCGTTTGAAATGCAAAGAAGGATGCTTCGGGTTTTCCTCGAGCAAAACGTGTTGTTTATCGGCAAGTATTTGAATTTCTGGAGGTAAAGCTTTATAAAAATCCCAGAAACGCGGTGTCGTCTGATGCTTCATAACCGCTTTAACGTTCGACCCGCTCTAAAATCTGCTCGAGCTTCATTTATCAAAGCATCCAAACGCCCAGCTTCTAAATCCTGCTCGAGTTGTTCATCCCACATGCTTTGATGCAATTGTTCAAACCAAAGCTCGAGTTGTTGCTGCTCGAGTTTCGTTAATTCCAGAATGCTTTGTTGGACAAGCTCGAGTTTGCTCATGACGTAATTATACTATGGTGTGGGTGGTTTGACACTCGAGAAACCAATTTTGCAACAACCCGTT